>JANOAY010000001.1:0-3758 GCA_031411375.1 Pedosphaera sp.
CGTCAATCGCGCTGCGCGGCATGGAGTCGAATTTCGCGGACGTTGGCTCCTGCACCAAGACCACGCCGGCCTTCTCTTTGATCGCGCGCAAGCCGAGCGTGCCGTCCGAACCCATGCCGGAAAGAATCACGCCCACGCTGCGCTCCTGCTGATCCTGCGCCAGCGAGCGGAGAAAAAAATCAATCGGCAGCCGCATCCCGCGCGTCGCCGTCGGCTTGAGCAGGTGCAGGACGCCGTGCAGGATGGACATGTCCTTGTTCGGCGGGATCACATAGACGCAGTCCGGCCGCACCGTGGTGCGGTCCTTGACCTGGATCACCTTCATGCCGGTGGCGCGCTGGAGCAGTTCGGACATGATGCCTTTGCGCGTCGGATCGAGATGCTGAACAATCACGAACGCCATGCCGCTGCCCGTCGGCACCCGCCCCAGAAATTGATCCAAGGCTTCGAGTCCTCCGGCCGAAGCGCCGATGCCGACGATGGGGAACGAGCTGCTGGCCGACGCAGCGGGTGCCGTCTGGCGCGCAACCTTGGTCGCTTTGTTCTTTGGGCGTGACGGCGAAGATTTCTTTTTCATGCGCTTATTTCCTGCGCGTGACCTTGGCAGCTTTCGTTCTGCGTGGATAGCCCGGCGTGACCGGCTGGTGCGATGGAGTGCGGCGGGTTGGAGCGCGGCCTTTAGGCCGCTTCAGGCCTCGGCCGCCCGTGGGTGCCGCCAGTTCGGACGTCTTCAACCCGATGGACGGTGCAGCGGCGTGAACGCCGCGCTCCACCAGTTCCATCAGCTTGGCAGCGATCTCATCCAAGGGCAGAACAAAGTCCACGTCGCCAGTTTCAATCGAACTCTGCGGCATGGAGAAATTTTCCGACGTGGGCCGGTCTTGGGCGATGACCATGCCGCCCTCGTCCTTGATGATTTGCACTCCGAAGGAGCCATCGCCGTCGCCGCCCGTGAGCACCACGGCGACCGCCTTCTTCTTGAAGACCGCCGCCACCGAGGCAAAGAGCGGCTCGGCGGAGGGGCGCGCGTAGTGAACCTTCTGCGCCGAGGATGAGGAAAGCTGGAGACGTCCGTCTGGAGCAACTAACAAGTGGTGATTGGGCGGCGCGACAAAAGCACACGCCGGGCAGAGGAAGTCGCCGGTCTTCGCCTCCTGGACTTTCAACGGGCTGCGCCGGTCTAAAATCCCAGCCAGGATGCTTTTATGATCCGGCGAAAGGTGCATCACGATGGCGATGGCCGCCGGGAAGTCCGCCGGCAAGGCGCTGAGAATCACGGAGAGAGCATTCAAGCCGCCGACCGATGCGGCCATGGCGATGACGGGGAACGAATGGCCCGCCGAGGCGGCTGATTTTTTCGGGCGCGTGGGCCGGGCCGGCGCGGGCCGCCGGCGATCCGGTTTGGAAATGGGTTTCATGATCTCCTCAGCCCGGTCGGGCCGGAGCGCGGGGGACGAGCGCAGGGAGGCCGAGTTCACGCGCGAACCGGTTGATCGAGTCCATGGATTCTTTCACCACGCGCCGGGTGGTGGCGATTTCTTTCCGCAGGTTTTCCGTGTCGCCGTCCGCCGTCTTTTTCAAGGTCAGCAGGTGCGCCTGGATGCCCAGCAACGTCTGCGCGACTTCGTCCTGAAGCTCGTGGCTGATCTTGGTGCGTTCGGATTCCTGCGCGGTCAGCAGCCGGTAGATGAGCGCGCGCAAGTGATCTTGGAGCTGCCATGATTTCTGCAAGACCTTCGCGCCGCGCCGTCCGCTGGCGCGGAGCGCGGCCTCCGCCTGCTTCTGCCGGAGGACGCTCTGTTCTAGGAAACGGTGCGTCGCCTGGAGTTGCGCCGCCCGCTGCGTGAGCGACTGGCTGGGGCGGGGCCGGGCGGCGGTTTTACGTTTCATCATCCATGCTCAGAGCCTCGGTCTCCCATCGGCGGGAAGCTGAAGCTTTTCCATTCTCGGTCGGCGTCGTGACCGGGGCTATGGGGTGAAGTCTCCATTGGAAGACAGGTCTGCGCTCCGCCACCCCATGGCCCGAGTCTTAAAGCCTGTTTGAAAATCCCGGAGCGCGGCTGCGTCGTCCTCGACCAGCCGCAGCCAGCCACGCCATTTCCGCACGTTGGATTCATTTCCGCGTGCTGCGGCTGGTCTGCGACCCAGCCGCGCTCCTTTTTCAAACAGGCTCTTAACAAACGCCCCACCGTTCACCCTAGGTTAAGACCCCATAGCGCGAGACCGCTCCGTCCGTAGCATCGCCGTCATGATCAAACTTATGAAAAATAGATTGCGCGCCGGAGGCATCCTCCTGCTGCTGGCCACCACCTCTGCCTGGGCGGATCACCACGGGACCAACGACCACGGGATGCGCTACGACAAGCCCACGATGTATCGCGCCCACGAGCTTTCGCTCGACGTTTTCGGCACCGCCTCGGCCGGGCGCTACACGCTCAAACATTTGTCCGGGCGCAGAGTCCGGGAGAATAGTGAACTCGGCGCGGGCCTCGGGCTGAACTATTTCTTCTGCCGCTATGTCGGCCTCGGTGGCGATCTCTATTCGGAGAACAACACCGGAGCCTTGGTGGACAGCGCCTCGGGCAATGTCATCGGACGCTTCCCCATCGGCGAAAGCGGCCTGGCGCCCTACGCGTTTGCCGGCGGCGGCTACCAGTTCGACGGACTCGAAGTGGCGTTCGGCCAGTTCGGCGGCGGCTTGGAATTTCGATTCACCCCGCACATCGGCGTGTTCTTGGACGGACGCCTCGTGTATCCGGAGGAAACAAAATACTACGGTCTCGCCCGGCTCGGCCTGCGCTTCGCGTTTTGAGTCGAGAGCGGTGGCAGGCGAGCGGTCTGGAACCCGCCCCCAGCCGGTAGGGATACACCCCATAGTGCGGTGCCCGCTTGGGCCTAGACTCGTCTTCTGCCGAGAGGAACTAGCCTGATTATTTCGGAGGTGGGGTTGGGGCCGGGCCCGAAACGGGTCCGGCCCAGCTTATCAGGTCAAGGGTGCGGACTCAGCGCGCGCCGCACCGGAGAAGGGCCACGGCAGAGGAGAGAACATCGTGAAGCGCAAGCAGCCTGTCGCCCTGTCCCGCCCGCCCGCCGCGAAGAACGGCTGCGGGAGTCCGCCCATCCCTCCGCCCGCCCAAGATGTCCCGCCCGCGCCGGCCCTGAGCCGCGCGGAAATTTTTTTCTGCCTGCGCAAGGTGAACGGTTACTGGAGCACGCCGCACATTTCGCCCCGTGAGGTCCAGGAACTGGAACGGCAAAACCTCATTCAGCGCGCGCCCACCGGCCTCTGCGCCATCCGGCTGACGGCCGAAGGCGCGCTCGTCAAGCAAGGCCGGCCCTGCGAAATGTGGAAAGATGCTTAGGTGCGGCCCTCGAAATCGCCCACACTCCCAGGCTGAGGTTATTCACCTCGGAGAAAACTGATTCAATATGAGAAGACCCAAGGGCGTTAAGACCCGCAAAGCCGTGGCCAAGCGTTTCAAGATCACCGGCTCCGGCAAAGTCATGCGCCGCGGCGCGGGCAAGCGCCATTTGCTCCAGGGCAAAAACGCCAACCGCCGCCGCTCGCTCGGCAAAGACCGCATGGTGTCGGCCACCGACGCGTATCGCATCACGCAGAATTTGCCCTTCAGCCACTGAGGCGGGACGGCGGACGGTGTTTGAAAATTCCGCCTTGGGTAGCACAGGCAACCGGCCCCGGCGTGGCCCAACGACCGGTGGTGGGGCTGTTTGGAGCGCCGAGCACCAGCTCGGCGCGA
>JANOAY010000002.1:0-7544 GCA_031411375.1 Pedosphaera sp.
GGTTAAATTATTTGGAAATGGGTTTGTCGTGCATGACGTAGGCCGTGCTCATGCGTGACGGATCGGCGTGAAGCGCAGCATCGGAAAGCAATGATTTGAAACGAGCTACGGCCTCACCAATGGTCGGAAACACTTCGTCATGTCCGATGAACGGCGGGGTGTCCTCGAAGTTTTCTGAAATGCCGGTCTCGCGGTTGGGACTGTAATCCAGCTCAAACTCACGTCCGTTGAAAACGACGTACAGCAGGCAGACTCCCGAGGGCAGCGGTTTGAATTCGAATCTGGCCGTTGGATACACACGGACGATCTCCGAAACCAGTTCTTGCAGTTGAGTGGGTGTGTTCATCATCGGCCTGGCTTATCGAGAACAGGAGTCGTGTGTCCTCTCCGAAAGATGGCAATCCGTCCGTCGCGTCCACAGTAAATTTGATGACGCCGTGCATCGGCCTCGATGGAGCCATCGGAAGCTGGGTAAATTTTGTCGGCCTGCGGCGGATACATCCTGCCTGTGAAATCTGTCGGCGCAGGCGTCTGCTTTGGCACCGGACAAAATTCCTCTTCGACTTCCTCCATCAGCCGACACACCAACGCCAGCGCCTCCTCCGCCGACGCGGCAGGCGGCGCCTCCGTCAACCGGCGAAAGAAGAGTTCCAGTCGTTGTGCTATGTCCATCGAGCATCATCTCGTGCGAATGTCGTCTAGTTTTGCGGCTGCGCCAATTGTCGCGCGCGGTCGAGAATCTCCCGCACCTTCCACGTCAGGCCGTCCGTCTTCGTGATGCCGCGAATCTTCGGGTTGCAGTAGCGCGCCCGCAGGATTTGCGCGAACTGCCCGTAGCCGTAAAGCCCCTCGTCGTTCAGCTCCACCACGAAGATGTGATGGAAGCCCTTGAAGATTTCCTCCAGTCCGTTCGGCAGCGGATTGATGTGCTTCAAGCAGATGCCCGAAATCGCATCGCCCACGCTACGCGCGCGCGCGACGGCTTCGGTGATTGGCCCCAGTGCTGAACCCCAGCCGACGAGCAGAATCTGCCCCTCGTCCGGCCCGATGGTCTTGGGCGTCGGAAATTCCCACGCCAGCTTGCGCAGCTTGTTGCGGCGCTTCGCGGTCATCTGCATGTGCAGCTTCGGCGAGCCGGTCGGATGGCCCAACTCGTCGTGCTCCAGTCCAGTGACCACGGGATACTTGCCGCTCGCCACACGCGTGCCGGGGGCGAGATGGCGAGTGATGCCGTCGTTCGCCGTCAGGTCGTAAGGCTTGTGCTCCGCGACCGGCGTGAGGTCGGGCGTGAGGTCCTGACAAATCTTCTTCAAGTCCGGCTCCATGAACGCCTCGATGCGCGTCGCGATGCCCTGGTCCGTGAGGATGATCACCGGCGTGCTGTATTTGCGCGCGATGTTCACCGCTTCAATCGCCGTGTAGAAACAATCTTCCACGCTCGCGGGCGCCAAGACCACGCGCGGCGAATCACCATGCCCGCCGAAGCAGCAGATGTTCAAATCCGACTGCTCCACGCTCGTCGGCATTCCCGTCGAAGGCCCGCCGCGCTGCACATCGACGATGATCACCGGCACCTCTGCCATGTGCGCCCAGCCGATGGCTTCCGTCTTCAAAGAAATTCCCGGCCCGGAAGAACCCGTGACCGCCACGCGCCCGCCCCAGCTCGCGCCAATCGCCATCGACACCGCCGCGATCTCGTCCTCCGTCTGGATGAACGACCCGCCGTATTTCGGCAGCTCGCGTCGCAGCAATTCCATGATGTCCGACCACGGCGTGATCGGATACCCCGCGCCGAAGCGCACGCCCGCCGCGATCAGTCCATACGCCAGCGCCTCGTTCCCGTTCATCACCACCTGATGGCCGCCCTTGCCCTCCGCGTCGAAGAACTCATACGTCTTCAACAGCGTGTCGAGCGAGCGGCTGTAGCCCGCGGTGAAACACGCCAGTGCGTTCGTCACCACCGTCGGGTCCTTGCCCGTGAAACGCTCCTCCACCAGCTTCGTCAGCTTCGGCACGTTCAACGCGTAAATCTTCGCCAGCAATCCGAGCGCGTAAATGTTCTTCCCCTTGTCGCGGCCCGTGCCGCCCACCGCCTCCACCGTCAGGCTCGAAATGGGCACCGCCACATGATGATAACTCTCCTCCCACTCCGGCTTCGGCGTCACATGGTCCGAGTCGTACATCACGATGCCGCCGAGCTTCACCGACTTGATGTGGTCCTCGTAGCTGTGCTGGTAAAAGCAGAGCAGCAGGTCCGCCTCGTCGCCCGCGCTCAACACTTCGCCGGTGCCGATGCGCACCTGGAAGATGGACGGCCCGCCCGAGATGGTGGAGGGAATGGTCATGAAGGTCATGACCTCCTGTTCGCTGCGGCCGGCGAGGCGCGCGAGGAAGCCGCCGATGGCCTGGATGCCGTCCTGCGAGTTGCCCGCGATGCGGATGACCGCCTCGGAGATGCGGGTCGTTTTCGGAAGCCCACCCGAGGGGGCCAAAGATGTTTCGCTCATGTCAATTCAAGTGCTGCACGTTGCTGCGTTCAGGGACGAACTATAGACGAAAAGAAATCGCCGGATTCAAGGGGCGATTTCAGAGCCGCGACGGTAGCAAGGAGCGGAGGGGTGTCAATGAGGCAGGGCGAAGGACGCGCTTCGTCATTGCTCTCCGACTTTGCCGATTGATGTCAGCCAAAGCGAACTGTCCTTCGGTGGCGGCTGTGAGAAGGTGACCTGCACATCGTAGGTCTGGTCTCTCATCAGAATGTTGTTGAGCCGTTCCTCTCGGTTGGTGCGTGACCAAGTAAGGATGTAGCCCGCCAAACCTGTGCCCGCTTTGGGATCGAGCCAATTGCAATAAGTCATGTCGTCGGAGCTAATCGGAATTCGGGCAACAATCTGCGTGGTCTGCCGAAGCTGCATCTCACCGCGAAAGCTCAATTGGCCAGTGGATGTGTAGGGTAGTCCCAACACAATTGTGTATGGGCTGTGGTAGCGAACCGTCATGAGGAACGAGAGAGTTTCAGATGTGCAGTCAGCCAATTTTTCCCGCTTGGGAATCGGGATGCGGTGGATTTTGTAGTTCACCCACAGGGCAATCGAACCAACGACTGCTAGAGCGGCTGTTGTGATGCAGACTATTTTGATGATGCGGGAAGTGGGCATGGGTGAATTGGCCTAATCGTGAGCAGGTCGCGCAGGTTTCATCCCCTCTCGTTTCATGGTTGAAAACTAGAGGGGGCCTCACGGGCCGGTCGAGTGGAATTTCCTCGCCCGCGCCCACGGTGGTCGGGCGCGGTGTCCTGCCCGCGCCGCGAAGCGGCCCAGGAAATTAGCCAGACACGAAGTGTCTGGTGGCGAACACAAAAGTCTTCCGTCCTGAAAGGACGGCGGAACTTCGGGACCTTCCATCGTCCTTTCAGGACGCTCCGGTTCTGGCATCCGGTTCCAGACACTCCGTGTCTGGCTGATTTCCGCCGGTCCCTTCGGGACGCTGGGTGGGTACCGGGTTCTCCCGCGCCTTCTTCCCAAGCCAGCGGCTTGACGGAATGTAGCCGGGGGTGGAGCGGCGGCGACACCCTCGGTCACACGCCGCATCGGTCGGCACCCCCGATGGGGTGCGGGAACGCCCGGGTGGTTCGCCCGCTTTCCCGCACCGCCTCCGGGGTGCCGAACTTCGGGGGCGCGGTTCCGGGGGTGTTCGTCGCGGTGCTCCTCGCCCCCGGCTACAGTCCGTCATCCCTCCGGGATGGAGGCACGCCCTCGGTGGTAGGGCGTCGGTGTCCTTACCGCGCCGCGCCGCGAATTGGAGCGGCGTTTCGGAACTTACCCACACCTCACCCCGGCGCGCTGGGGACAGCGTCGCCCGACCAGCGCCCGGTGCTCCGCTCGCGTCCTTCACAACTCACACCCTTTGGACTGCGCCGGCCAAGCGGGGCGGATTGATTCAGGCTTCATTCCGAGTTTGCGGCGCCTACTTCAATCGCGCGTAGCAAACGCGCCGTTCAGTTTTAATAAAACAGCCGCGCACCACGCGCACCCTCTCCTCGGGGGTGAAGGCCGGGGTGAAGGCGGGCCTCGGAAAAACCATTCTCTCCCTCGCTCTTGAAATTCTCGCCAGAAATTCCAATTCCCTCGCGCATCATTTTGCGGATGATGCCGCCAGTCAATCGAACCAACGCGAACCATTAAACAACGGAGAAAATTATGGGCCTGATGGATTACTTGAAGACGCAACTGCTGGACATCATCCAGTGGGAGGACGACTCGCGCGACACGCTCTCGTGGCGCTTCCCCGACGAGGACAAGGAAATCAAACGCGGCGCGCAGCTCATCGTGCGCGAGTCGCAGACGTGCCAGTTCATTTATCTCGGCCAGTTCGGCGACACCTTCGGGCCGGGCAAATACTCGCTCGTCACCGACAACATCCCGATTCTCTCCACGCTCAAGGGCTGGAAGTACGGCTTCGAGTCGCCCTTCAAGGCCGACGTTTATTACGTCAACACCCGGCTCTTCACCGGCAACAAGTGGGGCACGAGCAATCCCATCATGATGCGCGACACGGATTTCGGCATCGTGCGCGCGCGGGCCTTCGGCACGTTCGACTTCAAGGTCGTGGACGTGAAAGTGTTCCTGAAGGAAGTCGCGGGCACCGACCATCATTTCCGGCTCGATGAATTTCTCGATGCCATGCGCTCGCGCATCGTGAGCGTGTTCACCGACGCGCTGGCCTCGGCCAAGGTGCCGGTGCTGGATGTGGCGACGCGCTACTCGGAACTCGGCGAGTCGCTGCTGCCGCTGATCAATCCGGCGCTCACCAGCAAATACGGCATCGAGCTGGCGAGCTTTATCGTCGAGAACGTGTCGGTGCCGCCGGAAGTCGAGGCGGCGATAGACAAGCGTTCGAGCATGGCGGCGATTGGGAATCTGAACGACTACGTGAAGTTCCAGATGGCCGAATCCATGACCAAGGGTGGCGAAGGTGGCGGCATGGCGAACACCGCCGCGCAACTCGGCGCGGGCCTCGCGATGGGCCAGCAGATGATGGCCGCGATGGGCGCGCAGCAGACGACGCCTGCCGCTGGCGCTCCGCCACCGTTGCCCGGCGCGGCGACGGGATTGCCGCAACTCCTCAGCACCGCTGAAGTCGCCACCGCGCTCGGCGTGAGCGAAGCCGACGTTCTGGCCTCGCTCAACGACGGCTCGCTCAAGGGCAAGAAGATTGGTGCAACGTGGCGTGTGACGAAGGCGGCGCTGGAGGAGTTTTTGAAGAGCTGAATTCAAAGCTGAAGCTCATGAAAGCAACGTACTTAATCATTGGTTTCTTGGTGGTTGGTATCGCGCTTGGTCACGGGCAGGGGCATTTCGTATTTCTCAATGGCTCCGCCCGAACACGCTTAGGCACAATCGATGGGCCGCTTGCCGGCCCGGGAGTTTGGGCGCAAATGCTCGCGGGACCTGATATGTCCAGCCTCGCGCCGGTAGGATTCTCACTCAATCATGTCACGAACGGACTGGTCGGTGGGGTGCTGGTTACAGTTCCGTCCGTTCCCAGATTAAACTTGGCCTATGTGCAGATGGTGGCGTGGGATGGCATTGAGTGGGGAACCGATCTGTCCAGCGTGCCAGCAGGTCGCCTTGGGCGAACGGATATTGTTCAAGTGCTCTTGAGTGAAGGATTCCCGGATGTCGACTATGCGCCGCAATTCACTCAGCCCGCCATCGTGCCGATTCCGGAACCATCAGTCTGGTCACTGTTAGCACTCGGCGTTGCCGGATGCTGGTTTTGGCTCAAACGAAAAACATGAGCGCCCGAGTTTTGACACTTCTATTTTGCTTTGCGGCGCACTTCTGCTTCGCGCAGGGCGTGTTCCTCGGCGGTGCAGGCGGCACCGCGGGCACCCGATTAGAATCCGGGACGGGACCTTATGCGGGAACCAACATTTTGGGGCAGTTCTTTGCAGGAACGACCACAGATTCGCTAGTTCCAGTTGGCCCGACATCTTTCCATGTTAACGGGACGATTTACATGGGCGAGGTCACGGTTCCCGGAGCACCTGCTTTTGCTTCCGCCTTCGTGCAATTGCGGGCGTGGGATGGCGCATTGTGGGGAACAGATTGGGCGAATGTTCCGTCTGACCAGTTCGGCCGTACGGACATTGCGACAGTGTTTTTGACTGATGGAATTGATTTTGTGGTCGGCCCGATGTTCAGCCAGCCAGCAATCATACCGGTTCCTGAACCCTCGGTTTTGTCGATGCTAGCCGTTGGCCTTGTCGGTTGCTGGTGTCTGTTTCACCGCCATGTCCCAAGCCACCGCCCATAAAAAATTCTCCTGCCCGGCCTGCGGCGGCGAGGCACAGTGGAATCCCGCGCAGCAAGCGCTTATCTGTCCGTATTGCGGGGCCACGTCGCCGGCGCAGGTGGAACTCACGGCGGAAGGCGACGAGGTCATCAAGGAAAACGATCTCGCGGCGGCACTGCGTTCCATTCCTGATGCCGAGCGTGGCTGGCAGGCGGAGAAGACGTCCGTGCGTTGCCAGAGTTGCCAGGCCATCTCGGTCTTCGATCCGGCGCGCGTCGGGCAGCGTTGTGATTTCTGCGGTTCGTCCGCGCTGGTGCCGTATGAGGAAATCAAGGAAGCCTTCCGCCCCGAGAGCGTGCTGCCGATGCAACTGGCCGAACCGAAAGTGCGCGAACTGATCCGCACCTGGTACGGCAGTCATTTCTGGGCGCCGAACAAGCTGAAGAACAAGGCCATGACCGATCAGGTTCACGGCCTCTACATTCCTTACTGGACGTTCGACGCGCAGGTTCACGCCGACTGGACGGCGGAGAGCGGCGACTACTACTACGTGACGGAAAGCTACCGCGACGCCCAGGGCAACTCCCGCACGCGCCAAGTGCGGAAGGTGCGCTGGTACAACACCGCCGGCTCGCTCGATCATTTCTTCGACGACGAATTGATCCCTGCTTCGCGCGGCGTTCACGCGGGATTGCTGCGCGGCGTCGAGCCGTTCCCGACGAAGGAACTCGTGCCTTACAAGCCTGGCTTCCTGAGCGGCTGGGTGGTGGAACGTTACCAAATCGATCTGCTCACCGCCGCGCAGAACGCCCGCAGCACGATGGACGCGAAGCTCCAGCAGTTGTGCGCCGCACAAGTCCCGGGCGACACGCATCGCAATCTGGACGTGAACGCCGACTACTCCGGCCAGACTTTCAAGCACATCCTCGTCCCCGTCTGGCTGCTGAACTACGACTACGGCGCGAAGAAATTCCAAGTGGTGATCAACGCCTACACCGGCGCGGTGGACGGCGAGTATCCGAAGAGCTGGGTGAAAATTTTCTTTGCGGTGCTGCTGTTGCTGGCGGTGATAGGCGCGGTGCTGTTGCTGTCGAACAAATGACGGGAGGAAATGACGAATGACGAATGACGAATGGAAGCGTGGGGACGTGCGGAGTGGGGCAGCCGTCCCGGCTGCCGTTCGTCCTTTGGCCGTCTCGGCTGAAGGATCACCCGCCGGGACGGCCGCCCCACTCCTGAAGGTGTTC
>JANOAY010000003.1:0-4921 GCA_031411375.1 Pedosphaera sp.
CGCCCGAGTGCGCGCGGCAAGGGCGCACCGGACACGGGACTGTCGCATCTGGGCTTCCGTGCGGTGCGGTCGAAATGAATGCGAATGAAGAGTCACAAAATCAGGAGCGGCGGACAGCCATGTCCGCCGGATCGAATTCAAAGCGTTCAGTTCACTATCTCCAGCAAACCCAAACTGCGGACTCGGCGGTCCGCAGCTCCTTTCGCCTTATGACTCGCGGAGCGTTTGGAGTGCGGTCGCCTCAGCGCCGCTTTTTCCCCCGTCCATGATCGTCTATCTCAACGGTCAGTTCGTCCCCGAGGAGCGCGCCGTCGTCTCCGTCTTTGACCGCTCGTTTCGCTATGGCGACGGATTGTTCGAGACGATGCTGGCGGTGAACGGAAACTTCTTCCGCTGGAACGAGCACTGGGCGCGGCTGATGAACAGCGCGCGCGTTTTCAACTTCACCATTCCGTGGTCGCCGGAGGAATTGCGAAAGGCCGCGCGCGCGCTGCTCGAAAAAAATTCCCTCCGCGCCGCGCTGCTCCGCCTGCAAATCTCACGCGGCTCCGGCCCGCGCGGCTACGCGCCGACGGGAAATGAAACACCCGTCATCGTGATGACCGCGCACGCCGCACCGCCGCGCCCCGCGCCGCCGTGGAAACTCACGACGTGTCCGTTCCGCGTCGCGACCACGGATCAATTCCTCGGCCACAAGACGGCCAGCCGCTTATCGCACGTCGTCGCCGCCGCGCACGCCGCCGCGCGGGGAGTGGAAGAAGCGTTGCTCGTCAACACCGACGGCCACGTCTGCGAAGGCGGTTCGAGCAACGTGTTTTGGATTCGCGACGACATCCTCGGCACGCCGCCGTTGCTGCCCGGCGTGCTGCCCGGCGTGACGCGCGCCGCCGTCCTCGATCTCGCGCGTGAACTCGGCATACGCTGCGAGGAAAAACTTTTGCCCGTGGAAGAATTGAACTCGTGCGGGGGCGTGTTCCTCACTCTCACCTCGCGCGGCGTGGTGGAAGTGGAATCGCTCGACGGCGCGCAACTGCCCGGCTCGTCCGTCACCACACGCTTGCAGAATGAGTTTGAGAAGTTGGTGCAGCGCGAGTGCGCGCAGTAGTCGTCTCGTCTCGACTGCATCACTCAACGCCCGTCTTTGAATCCTGAAAGGATTGCATCATCCAGCCCAGCGTTGCGTCGCCGAGACGCTACGCTGGGTTGCGATGCGATGACTCATCAACCCTGATAGGGTTGAATCACGGACGCGGGGGAGCGGGTTTGCTGCAACGCTTTCAGAGTTGGGAAACATTTCGAAGCGTCACCCAGGGTAGCCTCGCGGACTCGGCAAATCTGGGCTGGATGATACAATCCTTTCAGGATTGAAAACGGGCCGCGCCTTCACCGCGCGGCTGTGCTGTTCAATCCAGCCCGCTCGCCTTCTTCGCGCGCGTCAACACCTTTTCGGCCACGACGCGGGCGCGTTCGGCACCGTCGCGCAGCACGGCGTGGACGTGATCGAGATTGGCGGCCAGTTCGGCGCGGCGCGCGCGGGCGGCGGCGAAGTAATTCCAGCAGTGCTCGAAGAGCGCCTTCTTCAAATCGCCGTAGCCGAGTCCGCCGGCGCGCAAACGGTTCTCGAAATCAGCGGCCACTTCGGCGGTCGCGACGAGCTTGAGCAGTTGGAGCGCGTTGTTTTTTTCCGCGTCCGGCTTCGGCTCGGCGGGCAGGCGCGTGTCGGTCACGATGCTCATGATTTTTTTCCGCACCGCCTTCTCGTCGCCGAAAATTTCCACGGTGTTGCCGTAGCTCTTGCTCATTTTCTGGCCGTCAGTGCCGGGCACGAGCGCGACTTCCTCTTTGATGCGCGGCTCGGGAATGATGAACGTCTCGCCATACGCCTCGTTGAACTTGATGGCGATGTCGCGCGTGACTTCGACGTGCTGCTTCTGATCGCGCCCGACGGGCACGACGTTTGAATCGTAGAGCAAAATGTCGGCAGCCATCAGCACGGGATAGGCGAACAGGCCGTGGTTCGCCGAAATGCCCTTGGCCACCTTGTCTTTGTAGCTGTGGCATTTCTCCAGGAGGCTCATGGGCGTGAGCGTGGTGAGCAGCCAGGAAAGTTCGGTCACTTCCGGCACGTCCGACTGCTTGAAGAACACCGACTTCTTCGGGTCGAGTCCGCAGGCCAGAAAGTCGAGCGCGACATCCAGGGAATTTTTGCGCCGCTCCTCCGCGTCGAAGAGCGAGGTCATGGAGTGGTAGTTCGCGATGAAATAGTAAGCCTCGCCCTGCGCTTGCAGTTCGATGGCCGGGCGCATCATCCCGAAATAGTTTCCGAGATGCAGCGCGCCCGAGGGTTGAATGCCCGAGAGAATTCGCATGGCGGGAATTCAAACACGACAGCGGAAAGACCCAACATCAAAAAATCCTGCGGCCCGGGCAGACGTGCAAAATTTCATGTCGAATGTTCCGCCGCGCCGGATTCGTCAGTCACGGCCAAGCCGCTGGATCAGGCGGCGCGACAGGCGGCGGCGGACGGATCGCTTCCCGCCTAAAACTTTTCCTTCCGTAGCACGCGCACGTCGGACTCGAAGGCGATCATGGCATAGCGGGGGAAGAAATCTTTCTCCAGACGGGCCAGCAGTTTCTCGGCGACTTCGGGCGGGAGCACAATTTCGATCTGGATGTTGGCAAACTCCCGGATGTCGGCGGGGCGGCGGCCTTGCGAGCCGTCGCCTTCCACGGCGAAGAGCGTCCAGCCGTGCGCGCCGGTTTCGCGGAGCAGTTTCGTCACGGCGTCTTGCGCGTAGGCTTCGCACACGACGGTCACGAGCTTCATTGGGTAGAGGTTCATGGCTTCAAGCGTAGAGGCGGCGGGCGATCTCTAGGTAGATCGGAATGCCCAGCGTGATGTTGAACGGGAACGTGATGGCGAGCGACGCGGTGAGGTAGAGCGTCGGATTCGCGTCGGGCAGCGCCATGCGGATGGCGGCGGGCGCGGCGATGTAACTGGCGCTCGCGGCGAGCACGCCAAGCAACGTCGCGCCGCCGAGTTCGAGTCCGGTGAGTTTGCCCAGCCACACGCCGAGCGCGCCGTTGACGAGCGGGACCACGATGCCGAAGGCGAGCAGGAACGGCCCGGCCTTTTTCAAATCGCCGAGGCGGCGTCCGGCCACGATGCCCATTTCGAGCAGGAAGAGCGCGAGCACGCCCTGGAACGGCGTCACGAAGAACGCCTCGACTTTTTTCATCCCGGCCTCGCCGCAGAGCGCGCCGACCACGAGCGCGCCGACGAGGAGAAAAATGCTCCGCCCAAACAGTGCTTCGTGCATCGCCGTCTTGAGCGAGGTGAACGAGTCGTCGCCGCGCTTCTTCGTCGCCAGTTTGCCGAGCACCACGCCGACGAGGATGGCGGGCGACTCCATCACGGCGAGGAAGGCGGTGGCGTAATCCTCGAACGGCTGGTTGATGGCTTTGAGATAGTTCGTCGCCGCGATGAACGTGACCGCGCTGACGGAGCCGTAGTGGGCGGCGATGGCGGCGGAGTCCACGGCGGAAATTTTTCCGCCAAAGCGCAGCACGGGATAGGTCCACAGCGGGATGAGCGCGCCGAGCAGCATCGCGGCGCAGGCGGGCAGCCAGACTTTGGCCAGGCCGGCCGTGGCGATGGCCACGCCGCCTTTGAAGCCGATGGCGACGAGGAGGTAAATCGTCAGCCCGGCGTAAAGCGGTTCGGGGAATTTCAAATCGCTCTTCGTGAGCGCGGCAAGGAGGCCGAGCGCGAAGAACAGCACGGCGGGCGAGAGCAGGTTGGCCTGGATGGCGTCGAGGATGGTCATGCGGGTGTGGCGGGCGGAGGCTGAAGGTTTTTCCGGCGGCGCAGCCACGCGGCCAGCCCGGAGTGGCGGCGGACTTTCGCGACCACGCCCTTGGTCCGGCGGATCGCGCGTCGCGCCCAGAGGAATTGCGTCGCCAGAATCGCCAGCCCGGCCAGCACCACCGGCGTGCCGGGGCCGGGCAACACCACCAAGGCCAAGCCGATCAGCAGCACCGTGCCGCCCGCGAGCGCGACGCAGAACTTTCTCACGGCGCGATCTCCCCGCCGGCCGGGCGCAGTGCGGGCGCGGCTTTCGCTGGCCTCGGCTTCAACAGCGACCACACCACGCTCGTCGCGAGGATGAGCACGATCACGCCGAGCGAGACGAGCGTGTCAATTTTCCACGCGGTGTGCGCGAGCATCATCTTCACGCCCACAAAGGTGAGCACCACGCCGAGGCCGATCTTGAGGTAGTGGAACTTGTCCATCACGCCCGCGAGCGCGAAATAGAGCGAGCGCAGGCCGAGGATGGCGAAGACGTTCGAGGTATAGACGATGAACGGGTCGGTGGTGACGGCGAAGATCGCGGGGATGGAGTCCACCGCGAAAATTACGTCGGAGATTTCCACCAGCAACAGCACCACGAAGAGCGGCGTGGCCATGCGGAGGCCGTTCTCGCGCACGAAGAACTTGTCGCCGCGATAATCGGGCGTGACGGGCATGAGTTTCTTGAACCAGCGCACGACCGGGTTGCGCTCGGGATGAATCTCCTCCTCGCGCTTCACGATCATCTTGATGCCGGTGAGGATCAGGAAGCCGCCGAAGATGTAGATAATCCACGAGAACTTCGCGATGAGCGCCGCGCCGAGGGCAATCATGATCGCGCGCATGATAAGCGCGCCGAGGATGCCCCAGAACAGCACCTTGTGCTGATAGAGCGGGGGCACGGCGAAGTAGGAGAAGAGCAGCGCGAAGACAAACAGGTTGTCCACGCTCAACGATTTCTCGATGAGGTAGCCGGTGAAGAATTCCAGACCGCGCTGCGCGCCGTAGTAGTGCCACACGCCGGCGTTGAAAATCAGCGCGAGCACGATCCACACGACCGTCCACGTCAGC
>JANOAY010000004.1:0-2226 GCA_031411375.1 Pedosphaera sp.
TCGGAAGTCTTCTGCTCGAATTTGGACGCGCCATAGACCTTCGGCACCTCGATGTCCATCAGGGCTTCCAGCGAGAGGGCCGTCAGGTCGGGCGGGTTCTGGACGGTGTTGGTGTCCGCCGCGCGCGTATTGGATGTCCCCAGCGAGGCGAGTGCAGCGAGCGTGGCGAAGAGGAAAAAGGCGCGAGGAGTCTGTAATGCCAATGAGGCAAAACGTGCGGCGCAACCGGGGTGATTCATTCTTTTCTGCGGCGAGAATGGCGCGGGGCGATTCATTATCAAGCGCGTTTCGTGACGGTTTTCGGCTGTGGTGGGAGTGCTCGCGCTGCGAGCACTCCGCCCGCGCAGAGCGGGCGGCCCGAACGATCCGTAACGCCGCCTGCACTGAAATCCGCCCGGCGGGCCGCTCTGCGCGGCCCGACTGCTCGCAGCGCGAGCAGTTCCACCGCCGCCGTCGTTGAAAATTATCTTCTCCACCCCCGTCCGCCTCCTGCCGCCATATCCATCCGATACGCTGATGCGCCCCGTTGCGAAAATCATGTGCTTGCTCGGCCTGCTGCTTTTTAGCAGCGGGCGCGCGCAGGATTCGCCCCCCTCGGAGTACCAGATCAAAGCCGCCTTCATTTTTAACTTCGCCAAATTCGTCGAATGGCCGCCCGAGGCCGTGCCGGGACCGTCATTGCCCATGGTCATCGGCATCCTCGGCGACAACTCCTTTGCGGCGGACTTCCGGCTGGCTTTCACGAACAAAAGCATCAATGAGCATCCGTTGCTGGTGAAAGAATTCCGGCACGCGGCGGACGTCACGAACTGCCACATCCTCTTCATCAGCGCCTCGGTCCTCAATGCCCTGGAGGAAAAGGAGCGGCGGGAAATCATGGAGAGCCTGGGCCGCTCGAACGTGCTGATCATTGGCGAGGCTCCGGGCTTCACGGAAGCCGGCGGCATGATCAACTTCGTGAAGGAGAACAACAAAATCCGTTTTCAGATCAACGAACCGGCGGCCAAGAAGGCCAAACTGAAGGTCAGCTCAAAGTTACTGAGCCTGGCGGTGCCTTCGTCCCGCTGAGGATGTTCTTAAACCGGGTGGTGGAACTGCTCGCGCTGCAAGCAGTCGGGCCGCGCAGAGCGGCCCGCCGGACGCTCCTCAGCATGGGCGGCGTTTCGGATCGTTCGGGCCGCCCGCTTTGCGCGGGCGGAGTGCTCGCAGCGCGAGCACTTCCACCTGAAGCGCAACGCCGCACCCCGGCCTCAGGAAAAAATCCTACAGTGCCGCAACGCAATGGCCGATGCCCTCAGTGGTCCAGAGGCAGGCTTCACTCAAGGTCGAATGAGTTTGCCCTGGCAAAGGAGAGAAAACGCATGATTTGGTTCCAGCAGAAGATAATCGAGCGCAAGCCGGCCACGATCCAAGAGGTCGCTCCGGTCGTGCCCTCGTACGCTGAAACCACGGGCGGACACGGCGCAGGCTTCCAACGCTGAAACCATGAAACGCTTCCGCAATTTCCCCATTCGCCAGAAGATGCTGATCATGACGCTGCTGATTTGCGGCGCGGTTCAGTTTATCGCCGTCGGGTCGCTCTTCGTCTTCCAGGTGCTGAACTTCCGCTCCAACTTCCAGCGCGACAACTCTACGCTCGCGACCATCATCGCCAACCAGAGCACGGCCGTGATGGAGTTCAAAGATGAGGCCACGGCGGCGGAAGTCGTCGGTGCGCTGCAAGCCAAGCCCACCGTGCTCTCCGCCTCGCTGGCTTTGACCAACGGAACGATTCTCGCCCACTACGGCCTTAAGGAGCCGGCTCAGGCGCTCGCCACCTTCCCGCCGTCAGGAAGATCCCTTTTCCACGACGGGCACCTGCTGCTGACCCAGCCCATCATGTTGAAGAACAGACAGGTGGGCACGCTTTACCTGCGGACGGATTACCACCGGACGTTTTTGGAATTGCTCGGCTTCTACGCGCAAGTTGTGGCTGGCGTTTTGGTCGTCTCCGTCGGGCTGGCGGTGTTCCTTTCGAGCCGGCTGGGCCGGATGATTACCGACCCCGTCCTTCGCCTGGCCCAAACGGCAAAAATCATCGGCGAGGAGGCAGACCTCACGCGCACCATCGCGCTCATGGGCACGCCGAACTACATGGCCCCGGAGCTGACCCGCGGCGGCAAAGGTGCGGCGACGACGGCCTGCGATGTCTGGAGCCTCGGCGTCATGCTTTACGAACTGCTGGCA
>JANOAY010000005.1:0-5748 GCA_031411375.1 Pedosphaera sp.
GAACATGTCGAAGTGTTCTACAACCGGCGGCGGCTCCACAGCGCCCTCGGCTTCATGTCCCCTGTGGACTTTGAAAACCAAACCAACTAAATAGCCCGTGTCGCTGCCCACCACCCGTCCACGAAATCGAGTCAGGCTCAGTCCCTCGTGCCTTCGTGGTTCACCCGCCCCGCCCCTTTCCCCTTTCCGCTTTCACAATTTCTGCTTTGATGTCGCCATGTTCGTTTATCCAAAAGAGTACGATGTGATCGTCATCGGCGCGGGCCACGCGGGGGTGGAGGCGGCGCTGGCGGCGGCGCGCATGGGCGCGGAGACGTTGTTGCTGACCATCAACCTGGACACCATCGGGCAGATGTCGTGCAACCCGGCCATCGGGGGCTTGGCCAAAGGGCATCTGGCGCGGGAGATTGATGCGCTCGGCGGCGAGATGGGCAAGGCGACGGATATGACGGGGTTGCAGTTCCGCATGTTGAACACGAAGCGCGGCCCGAGCGTGTGGGCGCCGCGCGCGCAATGCGATAAGAAGGCGTATCAGTTCCGCATGAAATGGGTGTGCGAGCGGCAGGCGCGGCTGGACTGCAAGCAAGGGCAGACGGCGGCGCTGGTCGTGCAGGGCGGGGCGGTGAAGGGGGTAGAGACGACGTTGGGGGTGCGCTTCCTGAGCAAGACGGTGGTGATCACGACGGGGACTTTCCTGCGGGGCTTGATGCACACGGGGTCGAATCAGCAGTCTGGCGGTCGGGCTGGGGAGGGTGCGGCGATGAGTTTGAGCGGTTCGTTGCTGGCGGTGGGGTTGACCTTGGGGCGGCTGAAGACCGGGACGCCGCCCAGATTGGTGAAGTCGTCGATTGATTTTGAGAAAACGCAGGCGCAGGGCGGGGATGAGCCGGTGCCGTACTTCAGTTACTGGAAAGAGGATTTGTTCCATGTGGAACATTCCGGGATTACCCCAAACGACATTGGCCACTCGCAGGGGAAGTATCCGCCGGGGTCGGTGCTGGACCGGTTGAACGGGCAGTTGAGCTGTTACATCACCCACACCACAGACGCCACGGCGGAGATCATCCGCGCGAACCTGCACAAGTCGCCGATGTATTCGGGCGTCATCGAGGGGGTGGGGCCGCGGTATTGCCCGAGCATTGAGGACAAGATCGTGAAGTTCGCGGAGAAGGAGCGGCATCAGATCTTCCTGGAGCCAGAGGGCATCGCCACGGATGAGATTTACGTGAACGGCTTCTCGACGTGTCTACCGTTCGAGGTGCAGGTGGATTTGGTGCGAACGATTATCGGGTGCGAGCGGGCGGAAATCATGCGCCCGGCGTATGCGGTGGAATATGATTTTGCGGATCCGACGCAGTTGCACGCGACGCTGGAGACGAAGGTGTGCAGCGGTCTATTCCTAGCCGGCCAGATCAACGGTACGTCGGGATATGAGGAGGCGGGCGCGCAGGGATTGATGGCGGGCATCAATGCGGCGCGGCGCGCGGCCGGCCGCCCGGCCGTGGTGCTGCGGCGCGACCAAGCTTACATCGGGGTGCTGATTGATGACTTGATTACGAAGGGCACGACGGAGCCGTATCGGATGTTCACCTCGCGCGCGGAGTATCGGCTGCTCCTGCGGCAGGATAATGCGGACTTGCGCCTGAGTGAACTGGGGCATGAGGTGGGGTTGTTGCCGGGGAGGAACTTTACGGCCTTCGAGGCGAAGCGGGAGGCGATTGGCCGCGAGATGTTGCGCCTCGCGACGACGCGGGTAGGGGCGGACACGCTGGAGCAATTACTTCGTCGCCCCGAGGTCACTTACGCCATCCTGCCATCGCGCGACGAGTCGCTTTCGTTGGAGGTCGTGCAGCAAGTCGAGATCGCCGTGAAGTACGCCGGCTACATTGACCGGCAGGAACTGGATGTGCAGAAGCTCAAGACGCTAGAGGCGAAGGAGATTCCCCAGACCTTCAATTACGAAGGCGTCATCGGCCTGCGACACGAAGCACGACAGAAGCTTGGGAAGATTCGTCCGGCAACTATCGCGCAGGCCGGCCGCATCTCTGGCATCTCCCCGGCGGACATCGGGCTGCTCCTCGTTCACCTGCGTCGCGGCGCACCACCGGCGGAGGTCGTGGAGGCGGCGAGTTGTGTGCCAGAGTAGGCGCAGGTGTGACAGTGGGACGCTGGAGGGTTGAAGGTGAAGGTTGAGGGTTGAACGTTTAGTCGCTGTGGATACGTGACTTAGCTGCTTATTCATCAGGGTTAACTTCCGGTATTGGCACTGCTTAGAGAGTGGTGCGTTGATTCGCTCGAAGCGAGTCCGCACAACATTTTATGGCAAAGATTCTAGGCATTGATTTAGGAACGACCAACTCGTGCATGGCCGTCATGGAAGGCAACGAGCCGCTGGTGCTGGAAAACTCCGAGGGCAAGCGCACCACGCCGTCGGTGGTGGCGTTCACGAAGACCGGCGAGCGCCTCGTAGGCGACGCGGCCAAGCGCCAAGCGGTGACAAACTCACGTAACACGGTGTACTCTATCAAGCGCTTCATGGGCCGGAAGTTTGATGAGGTGCAGGAGGAAATTAAGCGCGTCCCCTATAAAGTTGTGCGCGCCAGCAACGGCGACGCGGCCGTGGAAGTCGAAGCAGAAGGCAAGACCCAGCAATACAGCCCGCAGGAAGTCTCCGCGATGATCCTCGCCAAGCTCAAGGCCGACGCCGAAATGCGCCTTGGAGAGAAGATTACCCAGGCTGTTATCACCGTTCCCGCTTACTTTAACGATTCTCAACGTCAGGCGACCACGGATGCGGGCCGAATTGCAGGGTTGGAAGTCCTCCGCATCATCAACGAGCCGACGGCAGCCTCGCTCGCCTACGGTCTCGACAAGAAGAAGGACGAGGAGATTGCCGTGTATGACTTGGGCGGCGGCACGTTCGACATTTCTGTTTTGGAAATTGGCGAGGGTGTCTTCGAGGTCAAAGCTACCAACGGCGACACGCATCTCGGCGGCGACGACTGGGACAATCGCCTGATGGACTGGATGCTCGACGAATTCAAGAAGGAGCAGGGCATGGACTTGCGCAAGCAGCCCGACGCCCTCCAGCGCATCAAAGAAGAAGCCGAGAAGGCGAAGATCGCGCTCTCCAGCTCGCAGCAGTATGACATCAGCCTGCCGTTCATCACGGCGGACGCGAGCGGCCCGAAGCATTTAAGCTCGAAGCTGACGCGCGCGAAGATGGAACAGCTTTGCGATGATCTTTTCGAGCGCACCATCGCTCCCGTCCGCAACTGTCTGAAAGATTCCGGCCTCGAAGCGGACAAGATTGATGAACTCGTGCTCGTCGGTGGCATGACGCGTATGCCACGTGTCGTCGAGACAGCGCACAAATTGGTCAACAAGCCGCCGCATCAGGGCGTGAACCCGGACGAAGTCGTGGCCATCGGCGCGGCGATTCAAGGCGGCGTGCTCAAGGGCGACGTGAAGGATGTGCTCTTGCTCGACGTGACTCCGCTCTCGCTCGGCATCGAGACGCTCGGTGGCGTGTTCACCAAGCTCATCGAGCGCAACACCACGATTCCCACGCGCAAGTCAGAAGTGTTTTCCACGGCGAGCGACAATCAGCCGGGCGTGGAGATTCATGTGCTTCAAGGCGAGCGCCAGTTTTCCAAAGACAACAAGTCGATTGGGAAATTTCAGCTCACGGACATTCCGCCCGCGCCGCGCGGCCTGCCGCAGATTGAAGTGACGTTCGACATTGATGTGAACGGCATCCTGCATGTGAACGCGAAAGACCTCGGCACGGGCAAGGAGCAGAAGATCACCATCACCGCGAGCAGCGGCCTCTCGAAGGACGAAATCGAGAAGATGAAGAAGGACGCCGAGGCGCACGCCGAAGAAGACAAGCAGCGCCGCGAAGAAATCGAAACGCGCAACGAAGCGGACAACGCGGTCTATCGCACGGAGAAAATGCTCAAGGACAACACGGATAAAATTTCCGGCGACTCCAAGATCAAGATCGAGAAGTGCGTGGCGGACGTGAAAGAAGCGCTCAAGGGCAGTGACTCCGCCGCGATCAAATCTTCAAGTGAGAAGCTGAACGAAGCTTGGCAGGCTGTGTCTGCTGAACTCTACAAGGCCGCGTCGGAGAAGGCGAAAGCTGGACCGCAGCCTGGCGGCACTGAGACTGGCTCGACCAGCGACGCGACAGGTGACGCGAAGAAGGACGAAGGCGTGATCGACGCGGAAGTGGTGGACGAGAAGAAGTAATTCACAACGCAACTCATGTGAGTTGCGACTAATCCGATGCGTAGAATTCTAATTAGCAACGAAGGGCCAGACAAAGCGAAGCTGCCGCTTGCGTTTGCAGCGGCCTTGAAGCTTGCGAAAGATATCGACGCACATGAGGTAACGTTAGTTGCTCCTTCAAAGGAACATTTCGACGCGACTGTTGTCGGTGAATTTCTCGGCGACAGCGCTGCGAAAAAACTGGTCGGAGGCCACAGCATCACGTTCAAGGATTCGATAACCTTAAAATTGGAGAGCATCTCGACCTTAAAAAAGGGTTCGGATGCGCGGGTAATATTGGCGGCGTACATCCCGCAAAAAGATCTCACCACAATCGACTCAGTACGAACTGCTACGGCAGTTGTGTTTCTTCCGTGGCTTCGCAACGAAGGAGAGTTCTGGCAAAAAACTTGGAACGCAGAGGTGTTAGGCGAAAGCGTGGAATCTCACGAACCTCAGCTACACGGTGACGTTCTGAACGGGTTGAACCAACTTACTGCAAGAGTAAATCTATCGACTGGTTTGGGCCATCCACTCGACAAGCAAGCAGCTACAGAGTTGTTTCGAGATTTGCAGGCAAAAAAAACCCGGTTCGATCCGGCAGAGGTTCGCATTTGGGCTGTGCGGAACGGTTGGAAGCCTGTTCATGCCGAGGATTTAATGCAGACAGCAGCGCGCTTCGTCGCAGATTAAAAATTTTCCCGTTCGCTCGTGCGGCGGGACTTGCTTCACGCAAACCAAAAAACAAAACGCAACAAACAAAAAAGTTATGGCAGTAAATCTCAAACCTCTCGGCGACCGCGTGCTCGTGGAAGCAGTCGAGGAAAAAGAAACCAAAAAGGGCGGCATTATCATTCCTGATTCCGCCAAAGAAAAGCCGATGGAAAGCGTCGTCGTGGCGCTGGGCACCGGTAAGACGGACGACAACGGCAAGAAGGTTCCGTTTGAAGTCAAGAAGGGCGACCGCGTGCTCGTGAGCAAGTACGGCGGCACCGAAATCAAACTCGACGGCAAGGAATACAAAATCCTGAACTCGGACGACATCCTCGCGGTGATCGAATAATTCTCAACTTTCAACTGATTAACTCTTAAGAAAATTATGGCAGCTAAAACATTGGTATTTGATGAAGCCGCGCGGCAGGCCCTGCTCCGTGGCGTGGAAAAACTTTCACGCGCTGTGAAAGCGACGCTCGGCCCGAAAGGCCGCAACGTCGTCCTCGACAAAAAATTCGGCTCGCCGACGGTGACCAAGGACGGCGTCACGGTCGCGAAGGAAATCGAACTGGAATGCGCTTATGAAAACATGGGCGCGCAGATGGTCCGCGAAGTCGCGAGCAAGACCAGCGACATCGCTGGTGACGGCACGACGACCGCGACGGTTCTCGCTGAAGCGATTTATCGCGAAGGCCTGAAGTATGTCACGAGCGGCGCGAACCCGATCTCGATTCAACGCGGCATCCAGAAGGCCGTGGACGC
>JANOAY010000006.1:0-3509 GCA_031411375.1 Pedosphaera sp.
TTTCGGCGGCATGAACATTCACGAATTTCTCGTTGCTCCCTCGGAGACGGCCCGGCGCGAAGGGCCGCACGGGAAGATCGTGCTGTCGAGCCGCGTGCGGCTGGCGCGCAATCTCAAGGGCGTCGCGTTTCCCGGCTGGGCGAAAAAAGCCGAGCGCATTCGCGCGCTGGAAATTGTCCGGCCCGCCGTTGAGTCCATGTCCGCGATGCGCCACGCCTTCGCCGAGTCCATGGACAATCTCACGCCGCTCGACAAACAGATTCTCGTCGAGCGTCATCTCATCAGCCGCGAGCACGCCGCGAAAAGCGCGGGCAGCGGCGTGGTGCTGAACAAGGAGGAATCGCTCTGCGTGATGATTAACGAGGAGGATCATTTGCGCATGCAGGCGCTGCGGCCTGGACTTCAGTTGAAGCAGGCGTGGGCGGCGATTGATCAGTTCGACACGCAGTTGGAGAAGAAACTGGATTACGCGTTCGACGCGCATCTCGGTTATCTCACGGCGTGCCCGACGAATCTTGGGACGGGGATTCGCGTCAGCGCGATGTTGCATCTTCCTGGTCTGGTTCTCTCTGAGCAGATCAACCAGATCATTTCCGCCGTGAACAAACTGACGCTCGCGGTGCGCGGCCTCTACGGCGAAGGCACCGAGGCGCTCGGCAATGTTTTCCAAGTTTCGAACCAGATGACGCTCGGCGAGGCGGAGCCGGACATCATTGACCGGCTGAACAAAGTCATCGCGCAGATCATCGAGCACGAGGAAAACGCGCGCGCGTCGCTGCTGGAGAACAAGCCGAAGGTCGTGATGGATCAGATCGGCCGCGCCTACGGCATTCTCGCCAACGCGCATCGCATCAACTCGAAGGAGACGATGAATCTCCTGAGCTTCATGCGCCTGGGCGTGGACTTGGGACTGTTCCCCGATGTGGAACGCGGTTTGGTGGATGAGCTTTTTGTGATCACCCAGCCGGCGCACTTGCAGCGTCCGCCGGCGGAGAAATTGAGCGCGGACGAGCGCGACTTGTTGCGCGCGGACATGTTGCGCGAGCGTTTGCGGAATGTGAGCCGCCCGCTCCATGCACCGCCGGGGCAAAAAACGGGCGGCAAATTGGACAAACCGGATAACGAGTAGAAAGTAAAACTATGAGTGACGAAGCCATGAACAATTTCACTCCTCGCGCCCAGCAAGTGCTGGCTCTCGCGCGCAAGGAGGCCGACCGGTTCAACCACAATTTCGTCGGCACCGAGCATCTGCTGCTCGGGCTGATCAAGCTCGGCCAGGGCGTGGCCGTGAACGTCCTCCAGAAGATGGGCCTCGATCTCGAGACCGTCCGCATGGAAGTCGAGAAGCAGGTCGGCACAGGACCCGATCAGAAGATGATCGGTAACATTCCCTACACGCCGCGCGTGAAGAAGGTGCTCGCGCTGGCCGCGAAGGAAGCGAAGAACTTGAACCACACCTACGTCGGCACTGAGCACATCCTGCTCGGCCTGCTCCGAGAAGGTGACGGCGTGGCCGCGCGCGTGTTGAAGAATCTCGACGTGGACATCGAGCAGACGCGCCAGGAGATTTTGAAAGAACTCGATCCGAACTTCTCCAACCAGGAAGAAGGCGGCGAACCAGCTGCCGCTGGCGGTGGTGAGGCGAAGGCGGAGAAGAAGGGCGAAGTTAAGACGCCCGCGCTGAAGGCTTTTGGCCGCGACCTCACGGAGATCGCGCGCAAGGGCGAGATGGACCCGGTCATCGGGCGCGCGAACGAAATTGAGCGCGTCATCCAGATTCTTTGCCGCCGCACGAAGAACAATCCTGTGCTGCTCGGCGAAGCGGGCGTGGGCAAGACGGCGATTGCCGAGGCGCTGGCACAGGAAATTGCCAAGGGCAACGTGCCTGACCTGCTGCGCGAGAAGCGCGTCATCACGCTCGACCTCGCGCTCATGGTTGCTGGCACGAAGTATCGCGGCCAGTTCGAGGAGCGCATCAAGGCGGTCATGGACGAGATTCGCCGCGCGAAGAACATCATTCTCTTCATTGATGAGTTGCACACCATCGTCGGCGCCGGTTCGGCGGAAGGCACGATGGACGCGAGCAACATCATCAAGCCCGCGTTGAGCCGCGGCGAGATGCAGTGCATCGGCGCGACGACGCTCACCGAGTATCGCAAATACATCGAGAAGGACGCCGCGCTGGAGCGCCGCTTCCAGTCGGTGAAAGTTGAAGCGCCGTCCATTGACGAGGCGATCTTGATTCTTAAGGGCTTGCGCGTGAAGTACGAGGAGCATCACAAGGCGGAGATCACCGACCTCGCTGTGGAAGCGGCGGTGAAACTTTCGGATCGTTACATCACGGACCGTTTTCTGCCGGACAAGGCCATTGACCTGATGGACGAGGCTGGGTCGCGCGCGCGCATCGGCGCGATGACGCGCCCGCCGGAAATCAAGGCGCACGAAGCCGAGATGGAAGTCATCAAGGGCAAGAAGGAGAAGGCGATTCGTGAGCAGGATTTCGAGGGCGCGGCTTCGATGCGCGACAAGGAGAAGCAGACGAAGGAAAAAATCGAATCGGTCTTGGCGACATGGAAAGCCAGCCGCGAGGAAAAGCGCGTGAAGGTGGACGAGGACGACATTCTTCAAGTCGTGGCCAAGTGGACGGGCGTGCCGGTCAAGCGCATGGAGCAGGGCGAGGCGACGCGTTTGATCAACATGGAAGAAGACATGGCCCGCCAGGTCGTGGGTCAGCGGGAGGCGGTCGCGGCGATCAGCCGGGCCTTGCGCCGTTCGCGCGCAGACTTGAAAGACCCGAAGCGGCCCATCGGCACGTTCGCGTTGCTCGGGCCCACGGGCGTGGGCAAGACCTTGCTCGCGAAGTCGCTGGCGGAAACCATGTTTGGCGACGCGAAATCGCTCATCCAGCTCGACATGAGCGAATACATGGAGCGGCACAACGCGTCGCGCATGATTGGCTCGCCGCCCGGTTACATCGGCTTCGAGGAAGGCGGCCAGCTCACCGAGCAGGTGCGCCGCAAGCCGTATTCCGTGGTGCTGTTCGACGAAATCGAAAAGGCGCACCCCGACGTGATGAACATGCTGCTCCAGATTCTGGAGGAAGGAAAACTCACGGACAACATGGGCCGCGTGATCAATTTCCGTAACACAATCATCCTGATGACCTCGAACGTGGGCGCGGAGACGATTAAGAAACAGAGCACGATGGGTTTCTCGCCGATCACCGACGAGAGCACCTACGAGAAGATGCGGGAGAAAATTCTGGAGGAGGCGAAGAAGCAGTTCCGTCCTGAATTCCTCAACCGTCTCGACGACATCATTGTGTTCCGCTCGCTGACCAAGCCGGATCTGATCGAGATTTTGAGCCTCGAAGTGACGAAGGTTCTCGCCCGGCTCAAGGCCAAGAACCTCAACCTCGAACTCGATGCGAAGGCGAAGGACTTCCTCGTGGAGAAGGGCTACGACCCGATGTATGGCGCGCGCCCGATGCGCCGTTCTGTCGAGCGTTA
>JANOAY010000007.1:0-1924 GCA_031411375.1 Pedosphaera sp.
CGGGCGGCGTGGTGCTGGTGCTGGCGGGCGCGGGCTGACTCTTCGCAGCAAGCGCAGAGGTGATAGGCGCGAGCTTGGTGGCGACATAGTTCAGCCGGTAGTTGATCACGCGCTCGTTCCAGCCGGGGAAGAGCGTGCGGAAGCGAGTGAGACCCTGCTGCGCCTCAGCGTAGCGCAAGGCCGCGCCGCGCTGGTCGCCCATGTCATTCAGGCGGTCGGCCTCCTGAATGGACTGGTAGATGCGCACGTACTGCTCGTCCGGCCCTTGCGCGCGCGCGACGGCGCACGCGAAGACAATCCCAGCAAGCAGGTACAGCAAACGGTTCATGCGAACGAGTCTAGGCGCGAGGCGGACGCTTGGCAATTCCCCCGGCTTAATGCGGAGCCGTCGCCATTACGCCCGCCGAGCCAGCCTGGCGTTTGGGCGGATGGAAGAACAGCGCGAGCGCAACCGCGGCCACCGTGGAGCAGGCCAGCGGCACGAGGAACAGCCCCTTGAAATCCGTGACGCCGTTCTGCGTGAAAGTTTGTTGCATCAGGATCGGGCAGACGGTGTTCGCGACCAGCGCGCCCACGCCGAGAATCATCACATTGAACAATCCTTGCGCACTGGAGCGCACGTCCTTGGGGAAATGTTCATCCACAAAAATGTACACCGTGGCGAAGAAGAACGCGTAGCAGATGCCGTGGAGAACCTGCACGAGGATGATCAACTCCTTGTGCTGCGGCAGAAAGGCATAGACCGCGAAACGTCCGGCGTGGCCGAGAATTCCGACGATCATTGTGGTGCGCCAGCCGAACTTCTTGAGTGTCGCGCCGAGCACGAACATGGTGAGGATTTCCGCAATCTGCCCGATGCTCATCACTGGCATGATCCAGTTGCTGGCGATGCCCACGCCGCCCGCCGCCGTGCTTGTTCCGAGGAAGGAGCCAGTCCAGTTGAAGTAGGCGTTGTGAACGAACGAATCCACGAACGTGACAATCCAGAGCACAAGCACGAACGGATGTTTCAGCAGCTTGGCCGCTTCAAGCCAGGCGAGGCTTTGGCCCGCGCCACCGGAAGATTTTTTCGCCGGCGTGTGCGGCAGCGTGAGACTGAACGCCGCCAGGACGAGCGACGCAATACCCGCGACCACAAACGTCCAGCGCGTCGCCGCCTTCGCCACGTCACCCGTGAGCGGATGCGAAAGGGCCGCGCTGATCCAATCCACGAAGCCCGCCGGGTTGACGGCCTTCACCGCCGCCCAATCCACGAAAATGAACGTGAAAGGCCATGCCGCGAGAATCCATCCGATGGTTCCGCCCATGCGGACGATGCCAAACTCCTGCTGCGCATCCTTCATCGCCGCGAAGGCGATGGAGTTCGTGATCGAAATCGTCGGCACGTAGAGGAGGCAGTGAATGAACATCAGCCCGAAGAACGGCCAGAACTCCTTCGTGAAACCGCAGCCCAGAATGGCCAGTCCGCCGACCACATGGCTGAAGGCGAGAAACTTTTCCGCCGCAAAATTTCTGTCCGCGAACTGGTTGCTGAAAAACATGCCGACGATGGCCGCGATGGGGAAGGCGTTCAGGATCCAAGCCTGCTGGCCCGGCGTGAAACCAAGGCTGGGCAGGTAGCCAAAAATCAACGGGAGCCACGCGCCCCAGATGAAAAACTGGAGGACCATCATCAGAAACAACTTGAAGCGAATGGCTTTGTTCATAGGCGATTGGGGCGGAGCCTACGCGGACGGCGTGAAGCGAGGCAAGCCCGCGTCACGGCTGGGAAAGCAACCAGTAAGTCCGTCATCAGTAGCTCAGTCGCCTGTCGCGTGAGCCTGACTCGATTTCGTGGACAGGTGGGGGCAGCGGCTGGGAGAAGAAAGACCAAGCCGATGGAAACGAAAACGAAACGACGGACCTTTGATGAAGCGTTCAAACG
>JANOAY010000008.1:0-9565 GCA_031411375.1 Pedosphaera sp.
TCAACTCGTCGTCGCGACGTGTGGATTCGGTGATGCCGTTGAGCTTGGAGATGTCGCCTTCAAACCTGAGTTTCCGCACACCGAACGCGGTCACGACGCTCATCACGATTACGAAGAGCAGCAGCCAGATGCGATTGCGCGCCTGCCAGAGGAAATAAACTTCCAGCCAGCGCGTGAGCCAGAGCGGCGGCTGCCCGGTCTTCTTGGTCAGCGGCACGAGCAGCGGCAGAATGATGAGCGCGAAAGCGACGGAGAAAATCACGCCGACCACGCCGAAGAGTCCGAGCTGTTGGTAGCCGCCCATTGGCGACGTGAGCATGACCATGAACGCCGCGATGGTCGTGATCGCGCCGAGGCAGATCGGAAACACCAGCCGCCCCAGATGCCGCCCGATGGTGGGATGGTCCGTGCCCGCCGCGTCATCGAGGTGGTAGATGACGTGAATCGCGTAGTCCACGGTGATGCCGACCGCGATGCTCGCGAAACCGGTGGCAATGGCCGACAGTTGGCTGTGCCAAATGGACATGACGAGGCCGGTCATCAGCGTGCCGAACAGCGACGGCAAGAACGTGACCAGCGCGAGCCAGCGCCGCCGATACGCGACCCAGCACAGCACCAACATGCCCGACATGCCGATGACGATGCAGCGCGAGGCGTCGCGCTTGATGATGGTCGCGTTGTCCACCGACATGCGGTGACCACCGGTGATAGCGACGTGGACGCCGGGAAATTTCTGCGCGGTGTCGCTGGCAATGCGTTCCAGTTCGCGGACGAGCGCGGCGCTCTCGCCGGAATTTGACGAAGGAAATTTTGGCTCCGCCATCATCAGAACGTGGCGCCCATCCGCGCTGGTGATGTGGCCGTCCACGATTTGCGCGTCGCCGAAACCGGTTTGCAGCGGCAGCGCCTTTTTCACCACCAGTTCCGTCATGCCGAGTGGATCGGCGGCGACGACATCCTTGAGCACCATGCCTTCGGGGCCGGCCAGCTTGCGGCGCATCGTGGTCAGGTGGTCGCGGACGGCGGCGGGTTCGAGCTTGGGCGCGAGCGCAGCGGCATCGGCGTCGGTGAACAGATTCGGCAGCGCTCCGGTGAGATAATTGATGACCTTCTGCTGTCCGCCGGACTCGACGCGGTAGGTGATGCGGCCGTAAGCGGAGTTGGTTTCCAGCGCGGCGTGAACGTAGTCAGCGGCGGCGGTGAGTTTCTCCGTGTCGTCCGCGTTGAGGCCCACGTCGAGATACACGCGGTCAATCTGGCGGAACTTGCGGACGGCGTAGCGATACTCGTCCACGAGCGGATCTTTTTGCGGCAGCGTGGCGAGCAAATCCTCTTCGAGATCAATCCGCAGCGAAAAGAAAACGCCGACCGCCGCGAGCAGCAAGGTGGCCGCGAGCACGACAGGCCGGTGCGCGACGAGCCAGAGGTAGAGGCGGGTGTAGAGGCCGTGTTTCATTTGCGCCGCACGAGCCGCGCGCCCGCGTAAGTGATGAGGGTTCCCGCGATGGCCGCCAAGAACGCCAGCGCCACGCTGCCCACGAACCATTGCCCGAAGTATGCGCGCACGTTTGCCATGCTGACTTGGTCCGGCGCGAGATGCATCACTTTGCCGGTGAACAGCCAGTGCCCCAGCACCAGCCCGCCATAGACGACGAACGGCGCGAGCGGCGGCGCGGAGATGTTGCTGGCGAGCAGCGTGATGGCCTTGTTCAACCGGCAGCGATGCGCCACGGCGGCAGCGGCGATCATTTGAAAGCCCCAGATCGGCACAATGCCGAAGAACAATCCCACGCCGACGGCCAGCGACAGCTCACCCGGCTGCTGCGCGTGCTCGATGAAAAATTCCCGGATCGTCCGCCGCAACGACCACCGCTGTCCCTGCGACCACGCGACGCGCAGCGGACGCGGCACGAACCACGATTGCAGCACGAGGCCGATGTTCATGATCGTGATGTGCGCCAGATCACGCACGGGACGGAAGTGTGACTGCCGCAACTGGTCCGGCTCGTAAGTGCATTTCACCGGCACCGCGACAATCGGCGTGCCGATCCACGAGGCGCGCACCATGAATTCCAGTTCAAAGGCGTAGCGGCCTGAACGCGTCTTGATTTTTTTCGCCAGCGCCAGCGGATAGCAGCGGAAGCCGCATTGCGTATCGCCAAGCCGCACACCGGTTTCGACGCGGAACCAGAAGGTGGAAACTGCGTTCGACCGGCGGCGATGCGTGGGGCAGCCGGCGGCGTAGAAGTCGCGCACGCCGACGAGCATCGAGTCGGGCTGCGTGCGCACCAGTTCGAGAAATTGCGGGAGGTCTTCGGCGAAGTGTTGGCCGTCCGAGTCCATCGTGATGGCGTGCGTGAAGCCAAGTTCCGCCGCGTGGTTCAGGCCCGCGCGCAGGGCGGCCCCTTTGCCGGAATTCTTTTCAAGTCGCAGCCGCAGACAGCCCGGCATTTCCGGGAGCGGGAGAGTCGAACCATCATCCACGATCAGCACCGGCGCGTGGGCCAGCGCCGCCTGCGCAACGGCGGCCACGGTGGTGACGTGATTGAAACAGGGGATGACGATGCAAGGCTTCACCGTAGGTCCACGAACGTGCGCCGCTTGCGCGCCTGCGGCGGCATTTGCAACGCCTCGATTTCCTCGCGCCCGGCGCGACGGATGGGCGGCGAGATTTTTGACCGCGCCTGCAAGGCCTCGCGCAACGTCTCGACCGACGCCGCGCCGTGCACCAGCACTTCCAGCGAGTCGGAAAGCTCGTTGTCCGTGCGCGCGATGATGACGAATGACTCGACGCCTTCCGCCTGTTCGAGGACCGCCGAGAGCGTCGAAGGGAACAGCGACGTGCCTTTGAATTTCAGCTTCTGATTCTTGCGCCCGACGATTGGGCCGAGCCGTGGCGTGGTGCGTCCGCAGGCACACGGCGCGCGGAAGAACGCAGCGCAATCGCCGGTGCGGTAACGAATCAGCGGCATTGCCTCCACGCCGAAGGTTGTTGCAACAATCTCGCCGACTTCGCCCTCTGGCGTGGGTTTGCCGTCGTCCTCCAAAACTTCCAGGTGCAGTTGTTGTTCGTGCAAGTGTCCGCCCGCGCCCGCGTCGCACTCGCACAACGAGTTCGCCAGTTCGGTCACGCCGTAGGTTGAATACACTTTTGCGCCCCATTCCGCTTCAATCGCGCGCCCGGCGAAGTTGAGTTGCAACGCGCGGTCGCGCACCGGCTCGCCGATGCAGATGGCTTTCTTCACGGAGCAGTTCTGCAAATCGAAGCCCGTCTCCCGCGCCTTGTCCGCGAGCATTCGCAGGAACGACGGCACCGCGACGATGGCCGTGGGCTGCGTGCGTTGAATCATTTCCAGCACGAGCATCGGCGAGGACGCGCCCGCGCGCACGGCGGCGCAACCGAGTTCGCGCAGCCCGAGCCAGTAGGCCTGGCCCGCGATGAAACAACGATCCATCGCCACGGCCAGCAGCACGGTGTCGCGCGCGGTGAGTCCGGCGCACTCGAAGGAGAGTCGCTCGTTCACCGCGAGCCGCTGTACGTCGGCCGCGGTGAGCATCCAGAGCAGCGGCTGGCCGGTGGTGCCGCTGGTGGTGACGATTTCCACGATGCGCTCGCGCGGCACGCAGAGGAAATCCAAGTTGCGTTCCGAAAGCACGCGCTTGTCTACCGTGGGCACATCGGCGAGCGACGGCACCACTTTCAGGCCGCGAAACTGTTCGCGGTAGAACGGCGAATTCATCGCCGCGTGGCGATACGTCGCTGCCCAAAGCTTGTCGAAGTCGAAACTCATCTAGTGCGCGCGGATTCTAGGGACGCGACAGCGAGTTGACCAGCCGCTGCGCCCGTCGCGAGGCCACAGCCCATGACACGCGCGCTGGCGATGGCGTCCGCGTCCGCACTCAAGGTTTTTCCCGCCATGAAAAGATTAGCGACAGCGGCGGAGCGCAGCGCGCGCGCGGGGATTTCATAGCACGCGCCGGGCGGCAGGTAGCGGCAGCGCACCACGCCATCCGCGTTCCATTGCTCGATGGGCCAGGCGCAGCGCGCGATGGCGTCGGGAAACTTGCGCGCGGCGAGAACGTCCTCGCCAGTGAGCGTGTAGTGGCCGGAAATCATGCGGCCGGCACGATGCGACAACGTGAACTCTGTCGTGGGCGAGAAACAGTTTTCAAACCCTTCAACGTGCTGGCGAAGAAACTCGATCACCGGCGCGGCCTGCTCGGGACGGCCCGCGAGTTTCACGGTGATGGAGTTGGATTCGAGGTTTGGTTGCAAGCTCACCGGCGGCAGACCGGCGCGCGCCAGCGGCAGCAGGACTTGCGCGACGGCGGGGAGGCTCGACAGGTCGCGCGTGACATTATGCAGCGCGAACACGACCGCAGAAGCTTGTGTTGTCGCGTTGGTTTCAAGGCAGGGCAGATTCAGCACGCGCGCGACGACGGCGAAGCCGCTGCAATCCACGACCGCGCCGAGGGGTCGGCCGTTGATGGCGGTGATGCGGCGAGCAGATTGGAGCGCCGAGCATTGCTCGGCCGGGAGCGGCTCATTTTCGCCCAAGCCCGAGCGATGCTCGGCGCTCCATGACGCGGACGTGCAGACCTCATCAAGCGGCATTCCAAAGCTCACGCGCAGATTCGGCGTAGCCGCAATCAACTCAGCAGCGAGCGCAAGAAATTTTTCCGGGCGGTAAGGCAGCGCCCAAACTTTCCCCATCTTCAATGGCGCGGCGGAACTGAGCGCTTCGGCAAATTCTCGTGCGAAGCCGTCGTTGAGAAAATTTCCCGCGTCGTCGTAGAGGCCGCAGAGCGTGGTGAGGCCGCTGAAGCCGCCGGTGCCGCCGGGCGCGGGGCGTTCGTCGAGCAGCAGCACGAGCGCACCAGCGCGGGCGGCGGTGATGGCGGCGGCGAGGCCGGATGCGCCCGCGCCGATGACTGCGATGTCCACGGCGTTGCTCATGGCGCGAGGAGCCGGGCGCGCAGGCTGGCGGTGAATTCAGCCGCCTCGGCTTTGGTGAACACGCGCGCGGAGTGAACGACGGTGAGCCGCAGCAGTCCGTGAAAGTAGTAGAAGATTACGCCCAGCCCCGGCGATGGCGTGATGGCGGCGACGTGCGTGAAGTCTTCGACGGGCACGCCGAGAAAAGTGGTGAGCTTGGGATTCACCGCCGCCGTGTCGCCGAAGAACAGCGAGGCGATTTCGCCGCGCAAACCTTGCTTGACCATGAACACGTAGAGCGGAAGCGGGAGGAAGCGGAACAGTTCGGCGAGGGTGCGTCCGCTCTCGATCAGGCCGGAGCGCAGGGCGTGTTCCATCTGCGGTTTGAACGCGGCCACGGCGTCGGCGACGGAGCCGAGTTGGGCGGGGAACAGTTGCACCATGAGCATCGAGAGCTGGTTGCTGAACACGGGTTCGATGCGGCCTTTCGGGCGCAGGCCCACGGGCACTGGCAGCACGTAGCTCGGGCTGGCGCAGCCGAGGCGGGCGCGCAGCTTGTGCAGTTCGCAGAGCGCGACGGTGGCGTGGAACTGCGCGTCGCCGAGCAGTCCGCAGAGGCGCGCGGCATGGGCGCGGGCGGCGGCTGTTTCCTCCGCGGTGAAGCGCACGGTGTGGTAATGCAGTTCAGCAGGTGCAGCGGCGTGGCGCGTGCCGATGGACTGCGGCTTTACTTCACAAAACTTGTCGAGATGGTGCAGGGACTTCCACGCGGTCTTGAGGCGCTGGCGAAGCGGAGGCGTGGGTGGTGGTGAACCGGATGCCGAGGCGCGCGGCGAATTTTTCTCATCACCAATCCACGCGAGGAATTCTTCCGCGCCCGGCGCGTCCATCAGCGCGTGCGCCCAGGTGAAGGCCAGTCGCGTGCGTGCCCCGGAAATTTCGATCAGATCAAAGCGTGCGAGTTCACCACGCGCCACGGCGAGCGGCTCGTTGAGCAGGCGTTCTTCGAGGCCGCTTTCGTGGTGATGCACGCGCACGGCGGGCGGCGCGGCTTCGTGCGGCACACGCCAGCGCGGATGAATCACGCCGGCGGGCCGGGCGTTGAGAATGGGAAATTCTTTCGCGAGTTGCGCCAGCCGTTCGCACAAGGCGGCGGCGGAAATTGTTCCGGCCAGTTCCAACACAATCTGGCAGTTGTTGCCCGCGAAGCCGTGGCGGCGGAGTTCGTGGTCGAACCCGAGCATCAGATAATCCGCGCCGCCGAGTGGACGATCAGCGTTCATGGAGCAGGCGGGCGGCGGTGGCGGCGAGGCTGCGGATGTTTTGCAAGGCGGCGGCGTTGATTTCGCTTTGCGGAATCCAGAAGCCGTAGGTGGTCTCGATGAAAAGCAGCACGCGCACGAGCGACATGGAATCGAAGCCTGCGCTGATGAGATCAGTTTCCGCCGTCACGCCGGCGTCGGGCGCGAACACTTCGCGCTGCACGAAGTCGAGGAGCTTCGCTTCAATCTCAGAAGGTTCGATCATCTCAGGCCGGCACGGCTTCGCGCCGGATTTTGCCCGTGACGGCGGTGCGCGGGAGCGCGGCGACGACATGGAGACGGGCGGGAATTTTGTAGGGCGCGAGGTGTTCGCGGCAGAAGGCGCGCACGCCGTCGAGATCGGTTTCACCGTCCTCCAGCACAAGTTCGGCCTCGATGACTTCGCCGAGGTGGGGGTGGGCGCGACCGAAGGCGCGGGACTCGCGCACGGCGGGATGACGGTTCAGCACGGCTTCAATTTCCTCGGGGAACACTTTGCGCCCGGCGAGATTGATGACGGCTTTCTTGCGCGAGAGGAGCAAGAGAAAGCCGTCGTCGTCGAGGCGCGCGATGTCGCCGGTGCGGAACCAGCCGTCGGGCGCAAAGCGTTCGCGCGGCCACCACGGGGCCGCGTAGGCGTCGCACATGCCGGGGCCGCGCACGGCGAGTTCGCCGCAGCCGTGCTCATCGGGCGTGAGGATTTGCACCTCGAAGTTTTTCACGGGGCGGCCCACGGAGTTCCAGCGCGTGGAAGGGTCGGCGACATTTACGCTTACGAGTCCGAGTTCAATCACGCCGAGCGCCTGGGAAAGCGGCAGGTTGAAACGCTGCTGAAAATCCGCCGCGACATCTTCCGTGAGCGGGCACGTCGTGGAAACGGCGAGGCGCACGGACGGGATTGGCACGCCCGATTTATCCCGCGCGAGCAGGCCGAAATGAAACGGGGACGCGTAGAGCACGGTGCCTTGCCAGCGATTAACGGCTTCAAGAAACGGCGCGGCGGTGACGTGTCGTGCGAGCACCACCGTCGCGCCTTGCGCGAGATAGAGCACAATGGTCACGAGAAAATGATGCGACATGGGCAGGCACCAAATCACCGTGTCGCGCTCGGTGATGTTCAGTGCGGAGTTGGCGGCGGCGATGCGGTCGCGAATGGTTTCGTGAGTGAGCACCACGCCCTTGCGCGCGCTGGTCGTGCCGGAGGTGAAGCGGATGAAGGCGATGTCGAGGCCGTGGTTGTCGGCGGGCGTGGGCGGATGAAGTTTCGTGAGGAAACAATTCGGCGCGATGGCGACACCGTCCGCCTGCGGCTTCTCGCTGACGATGGCGGCAAGTTGCAATTCGCGGGCAATCTCCTCGACCTCGGCCTCGGTGCATTCCGTCGGCACGGGCACGACAACGAGATGGAGCCGCCACAGCGCGTAGGTCAGTGCGACGTAGTGAATCGAGTTCGGAAACGCGAGGCCGACGCGCGTGCCCGGCGGAAATTCTGCGGTGGAAAAACATCCGGCCCAAGTGTTCACCTCGCTCCACAGGGCGGCGTAAGTGAGAGCGCGTTCCCCTTCGATCAAAGCCGTTTTTTGCGGCCAGAAACTGGCCGCCTGCTCCAATAATTCGGTCAGATTTTTGTCCCCGTTCAGCGTGTTTTGATCGTAGGCGCGGCCACTTTCCACGGTCAACAAGATGTTTGGCGGAGCGGAACGGAGCGCGGGTTTTCAATCCGCAGCAGCGTGAAAGGAAGAGCGGTGTTCGCGAGTTCTTGCGCGCGAGTGCATCTCGCGCACCGCGGTGGTGGAAATGGCCGCGCGGCGACAAAACTGAGTGGGGCAGGTGTCCCGCCTGCCTTCGTCCTTGAGCCGTCTCGGCGGAAGAACCACCAGCCGGGACGGCCAGTGGACAGGTGGCAGCCGGGACGGCTGCCCCACTACGGCAGGTTTTGTCGCGCTGCGACCACTCCGCCCGCGCAGAGCGGGCGGCCCGCGCGACCGACGGCGTGATGAACACGTTGGGCGTTCTGGCGGGCCGCTCGGCGCGGCCCGACGGCTCGCAGCGCGAGCCGTTCCACCACACCCGACTTTCCCCTTTGCCCCGCCGCACCGGTTCCGTACGTTCGCGCGCCATTGATGAACTTGAACTTTTTCAAATACCACGCGCTGGGGAATGACTACCTGGTGCTCGATCCCAAGTCCTTCTCGCCCGCGCTCGACATGCCCGCCATCCAGCGCATCTGTCATCGCAACTTCGGCCTCGGCTCGGACGGCATTCTCTACGGGCCCCTGCCCTCGGAGCGCGCGCCCTTCCGGCTGCGCATCTTCAATCCCGACGGCAGCGAGGCGGAGAAGAGCGGCAACGGGCTGCGCATTTTTTGCCGTTATCTCTTCGACCAGAAGCTGGTGCAGGAGAACCAGGAGTTCCTCGTGGACACGCTGGGCGGCGTGGTGCGCGCGACGATTCTGGACGGCGCGAAGATGATTCGCGTGGACATGGGCCGCGTGAGTTTCTGGAGCGACGAAATCCCGATGACGGGCGCGCGCCGCGAGGTCTTGCGCGAGGCGCTGACGGCGGGCGACCAGACTTTCCAAATTTGCGCGGCGACGATTGGGAATCCGCACTGCGTGATTCCCTCGACGGAAGTGAGCGAGGAGTTCACGCGCAAATACGGTTCGCAGATCGAGGTTCACCCGTCGTTCCCGCGCAAGACGAACGTGCAGTTCCTGCAAGTGCTGGACCGGAAGAACATCCGCATCGAAATCTGGGAACGCGGCGCGGGCTACACGCTGGCCTCGGGCAGCAGCAGCAGCGCGTCCGCCGCCGTGGCGCGCAAGCTGGGCCTGGTGGACAACGCCGTGACCGTCCACATGCCCGGCGGCACGCTGGGCATCGAGATCGGCGAGGACTACGCCATCCGCATGACGGGGCCGGTGACGAAGGTGCGCGAAGGCGTGGTGGCAGCGGAGATGTTGAAGTAGGACGGGCTTCCAGCATTACTGAACAAACTGATAAACGCATAACCCTTGGCCGCAGGAATCTGCAATCCGCAGAACACGCCATAATCGGCTCGACTATTTTTTCTGACCGCGCAATCTCAAAACCGTAGTGAGAAACCGAATGTAGAAAACAAAACGAAAAATTTGCGTCGCTGAATGCGACGGCCTCCCGAAATCCGGCAAGATTCCAAGGCAACAAGATCGACACACAGCGCGCCCAGGCGGGGCGCGGCTGGTGCTCTTGTTGCGGGCCCCTTGCCGGAGCCTCAGGGGGGGCGCTGGTTTGCGCCCTCTTTGTTGGTTCAGATGCCGTCGCGGAAAGTGCCGTGAAAATTCCCACG
>JANOAY010000009.1:0-3253 GCA_031411375.1 Pedosphaera sp.
GTTCCGGCGTCCGGCGCGGGCGCGCGTGCCGGCGGCGCTCTTCGGCGTGGGGCTGGCGCTGACGTTCGATGAGTTCGGCATGTGGCTGAATCTCGGCGGCAGTTACTGGCAGCGGGCGAGCTGGGATGCCGTCGCCGTCACCGGGGCGTTGCTGGCGCTGGCGGCATTCGGGCCGGCCATGTCGCACTTGCGTCCGCGCCGCTGGTGGAGCGCAGGGATTGTGCTGATGGTGGCGGTGATGTTCTTCGTGATGCTGGCCCGCTCCTTCCGTCATGTGACCAACGCGGTCATTCCCAAACTAGAAGCCATCGAGTCCAAGGGACCGCGTTGAATCCCGGCGGAAAATTTACGCGGCGGCCGCGGGCTTGCGCTCGGCGGTGCGGAGTTCGCGGAAGTCGCTGAGCTTGCCTTTTTTCACCGCGCCGTCGGCGAGCTGGAGGGTGATTTGCGGCGGCCAGCCGTCCTTGGCTTCGACGACGGCGGCGACGACGCCGGAGGCACCGGAGGCGCGATGGATCATGGTCTCGCCGACGTAACCGAGTCCGGTGGTGGATGATTTAGCTTTTGCCATTTGGCCGCGAGTATCCGCGACACCGGCGCGGGTTCAATGGCTGAATACGAATTGCTGCAAGATTTTTGGTAAGAAAATTAAGACGGGAATTTTTCTCTCAGAAATTTTCTTACCCACACTCTCCTGACCTTCGGCCCGCTCTGCGCAACCAGTTCCGCCCTACCGATGAGACCAGCCGAAACGGCTCAGACGTTCCTCGCCGTTGAAAGTGGTGCCGCCGATGGGCCAGTACACGAAGAACGATTTGCCGATGACCTTCTCCTGCGGGAAATCACCCCAGTAGCGCGAGTCGGAACTGTTGTAGGTGTTGTCGCCCATGACGAAATAGTGATCGGGCGGGATGGAGAATTTCCGGCCCTCCGCGAGCTGCATCAACTGGCCGTGGCCGTGGTAATGGTTGGTGCGGTAGGGCATGGACTTCTGGCCGCGCGCCAGGTCGCTGAAGGAGTAGAGATTTTCAAAGTACGGCGTGGCGGCGGTGAGCTCGCGTCCGTCCACCACCAGATGGCCGGCGGGCGCGTCGTCCAGCTTTTGCGCGCAGGCGGAGAAGTCGAAATGACCCGGAGCATTTTTGATGATGGCATCGTGCTTCAACTGCAACGTCTCGCCGCCCAGACCAACGAGGCGCTTGATGTAATACGTGTCCTGCTGGTCGCGCGGCAGCGCCGTGACGCCGTGCGTCTCGAAGACCACGATGTCGCCGCGCGCCGGGCGGCGGAAATTGTAGGTCACGCGATCCACGAAGAGATGGTCGCCGCTGATGCTGCGGAGTTTGATGATGTCCTCGCCCGGCTGAAACACGCGCGCGCTGGCCTGGCCGCAACCGTCCACGAGTCCCGCGCGCCGGAGCAGGCCATCAGGCGGGAACCATACTTTGTAGCTCGTGCTCCCAACCTGGACGTCCTGCCAGAGATTGAACAGTACCAGCTTCACCGGCTCTTTGGCTCCGCTCAACACGCCGCCGGTCTTGGCAACCAGATGCTGATAGGAGACGCCGTTAAACCAGTATTCGAGGAACGCAGGGAACGCGCCGGGGAATTTCACACCGGGCTGGCCCAGGAAATTTTCATCCGTGATGCCGTAAAGCGTCGGCTGCATCGAGCCGGTGGGAATCTTGAACGGCTGCAGCACGAAGGTGCGGATGGCCATGGCCACGGCGATGGCGACGAGGGCGACCTCGATGTTCTCACGCCACGCGGCGTGCGGATAGGGTTTGAGATGTTCGTTGGCGATTTCCTCCAACTTGCCGAGCGAGACGCGGACGGCGGCCTTGTCGCCGTTGCGACAGACATGGCGCAGATCGTTGATGCCGCCCTGCACCGACTCAATGGACTTGGGCGCGAGCAGGTCGCGCTGATGGTGGAGAATTTTTTCAACATGGTTCGCGGCCTGCCAGGCGTGGCGGACCGAGCGGGACGTGAACCAATTCAGGAACAGCATAGTTTGAGCGCGGAAGATTCCGGGTGAGCCGGGTGAATGCAAGCACGCGCATGTCAAATGACCGCCGGCGCTCCGAGGCGCGGCTGGCCTTTGTGCGCGCCTTGGTTTATGCCCGGCCCATGCGAAGGAAGTGCGCCGGTTTCTTTTTCGTCATGTGGCTCGTGTTGCGGCCCGCCTTCGGCGCGGACCGCACCGATGAATTTGTGCGGGCGGAAATGGCGCGGCTCCAGATTCCCGGCTTAGCCCTGCGCGTCATCCAGTCCGGCGCCGTGACCAAGGCCGCGCATTACGGCGTGGCAAATGTGGAGCTCCAAGTCCCCGTGCGCGCGGAAACCGTCTTCGAGATCGGCTCGCTCACGAAACAGTTCACCGCCGCCTGCATTCTGCTGCTCGCGGAGGATGGCAAACTCTCCGTGGATGACCTCATCACCAAACACCTCGCGGACACTCCGCCCGCATGGTCGAACATCACTCTGCGCCATCTGCTCACGCACACTTCCGGGATCAAGAATTACACCGGCCAGAACGGCTTTGAACTGACCAGGCGACTGACGCAGAAGCAATTCATCGAGGCTCTGGGGAAACTGCCGCCGGACTTCAGGCCCGGCGCGCAGGCCAAGTATTGTAACTCCGGCTACAACCTCCTCGGCCACGTCATCGAGAACGTCAGCGGAAAAAGTTATTGGAGCTTCATCGCGGAAAAAATCTGGACTCCGCTCGGCATGACCAGCAGCACCAATCGCGATCCCTTCATCGTCGTGCCGCACCGCGCCGACGGCTACCTCCGCAAGAACGGCGCGCTGCAAAATCGCGACGGCGATCTCACCGACGTGTTCTCCGCCGGAGCCATCGTCTCGAACATTGACGACTTGGTGAAATGGAACGCCGCGCTCGACGCCGGAAAGTTGCTGAACACGAACAGCCGCGCGCTCATGTGGACGGCGGGGAAATTGAACGACGGGAACGATGGTCCGTACGGCTTCGGCTGGCGGTTGAATCCGTATCAGGGCCGCCGGAACATCGGCCACAGCGGCTCCACCTCGGGCTTTTCCGCCACGCTCCAGCGGTTCCCGGATGATGTTCTCGCCGTGATCGTGCTGTGCAATTCCGACGAGGCGAACATCGCGACAATCCTGTCGCGCACCATCGCGGGGTTTTATTTGGCGGAGAAAAAAACGGCGGGGAAATAGAACCGGAAAGCCGGTCTCCGCTTCAACCCGCAGGCGGCGTGCGTCGGGCGCG
>JANOAY010000010.1:0-3322 GCA_031411375.1 Pedosphaera sp.
CCTCGAAACCGGCGGCTACAAGGGCCAGTCGCGCGAAGTGCCGAAAGCCGAGCTGCACGCGCTCATCACGAAACACCTCGGCATCGCACCCGAATACATCGTGACCGAATACGGCATGAGCGAACTGAGTTCGCAGGCTTACGACCGGGTGGCAGGAGAAGTTCAAGGTCCAAGGTCCAAGGCCCAAGGTCAGCCGAGCGCCAGTCCCACTTACTCACCTACCCACTTACCCACTTACCATTTCCCCCCGTGGTGCCGCGCCCAAGTCATCTCGCCGGAAACAGGTCGCGAAGTCAGCGAGGGCGAAACCGGGTTGCTTCGTATTTTCGATCTGGCGAATGTCCGCAGCGTGCTGGCCATTCAAACGGAAGACCTCGCCGTGAAACGGGGCGGCGGCTTCGAGTTGATCGGCCGCGCCACTCTAGCCGAGCCGCGCGGCTGCTCGTTGATGAGTCTGAACGAAGAATGGAACCACGGAAAACACGGAAGACACGGAACTCAAACATGAAATATCTTTTTCCTTCCGTGTTTTCGGTGTCTTCCGTGGTTCACAAATCATGAGCCACGACGAATCCCACCGCACCCGCACGCTCACGCTCACCACGGTGCTGCACGCGTTCACGCACATCTACCAGATGGCGCTCATCCCGCTGTATCTGCCGATGCAGACGTTCTTCCGGCGCGACTCGGTGGATGACGCGACGCTGCTCGTGACCGCGCTACTCGTCGCGTATTTCCTGCCAAGCTACGCGATGGGCGTGCTCGCAGATCGTTTCAGCCGGAAAAAACTTCTGACCGTCGGGCTGTTCATCAATGCGCTGGGTTTCATCGGCCTGGCGTTCGCGCCCACTTATCCGCTGGCGCTGGCGTGCGTGATCGTCGCGGGCCTGGGCGGAAGTTTTTTTCATCCGGCGGCGACGGCGCTGGTCGCGCAGTTGTATCCGGGCGCAACCGGGCGGGCGCTCGGCACGCTCGGCATCGGCGCCAGCGTGGGGTTTTGTTTGGGCCCGCTCTACGCGGGCTGGCGTGCGCAGATGACGGGCGACTGGCGGTGGCCGGTGGCGGAGTTGGGAATTTTCGGACTCATCATGGCCGGGTTGTTTATGTGGCTGGCGGATGAGCACGCACCCGAGGTGGATGGCCTCGCGCTGCGAGGCCATGCGCTCGCAGCGCGAACGCAACCACCACGCGAACCCATGTTCCCCGCGCCCGCGCTGTGGCTGATGTTCCTCGCGGCGGCGTTCATCTTTCTCCTGCGCGATTTCACGGGCAGCAGCATGAGCACGGTCGGATCGCTCTTTCTGCAAAAGGCGCGCGGCTTCAGCGTGGGGCAGACGGGTCTGACCATCAGCGTGCTGTTCGTGGCTTCGGCGATCAGCAATCCGCTCTTCGGCCACTTCAGCGACCGCGCGCGGCTGCGCTGGGCGGCGACGCTCATCATCATTTCGGCGGGCTTCGTCGCGGCGTTTCCGCATGTGCCGGTGGCATGGGTCGTGCCGTTGCTGCTGGTCTATGGATTCTTCTTCCTCGCGAGCTATCCAATCGTGGAGGCGGCGCTGATGGAGGCGGTGCCGAACGCGGTGCGCGGGCGCGTCTTCGGTTTGTTCATCACCATCGGTGGGCTGCTGGGAAATTTGTCGCACTACATCGTGGGCAAATGGGTCGAGAGCTTCGGCGTGCGCAAGACCGAGGTGGCGGCGTATTATCCGCTCTACGGCTGGCTGGCGGTTTTTCTGTTGCTGTCGTTGCTGGGGCTGCCGTGCTTGCGGGCGTTGCGTTCCAGGGAGAAGAAGACTTGATGAAAATGAAATTGAAGAAGTGTCTCACGCAAAGTCCGCGAAGGACGCAAAGGACTGAAATCTTTTCCCCTTCGCGCTCTTCGCGGACCTTGCGTGAGGCATCATCCCTCCGCACCGACCCCATATGAATCTTCCGAACTACTTCATCGCCGATCTGCCGCCCGAGCACGCGGTCACGCCCACGCTCGTGACCGAGGCCTGCCAGACGTTGAAGCGCAACCGCGAGCAATATCTCGCCACGCGCTCGACGAGCAGCATCGTGGGTGTGCTCGCTGCCACGGCGCAAAGCTGGCTGGAGCAGGACAATCCCTTTCGCAAACTCGCGCTGGAACGCGGCGCGGCTGAAACCGGATTCAACACCACGACCCTTGCGCGAGGACTCGACGCGTTCTTCAAAACGTTCACCACAGAAAATCTCCACGCGCTGCTCGTGCAAGACCTCGGGCATATCGAGCGGCTGGATCGTTTCAGCACGGACCGCGCGAGCAACACGGCCGCCTTGGCGCGCGGGCCGGAGCTGCTCGTTCACATCACGGCGGGGAACATTCCGAATCCCGCCCTGTTCAGCATCGTGCTCGGATTCCTCACGCGCTCGGCGCAGATGGTGAAGTGCGCGCGCGGCACGTCGCTGCTGCCGCGCCTGTTCGCGCATTCGATTTACGAGGTGGAGCCGAAGATGGCGGCGTGCCTGGAAATCGCCGAATGGCCCGGCGGCACCGATGCGCTGGAGCAGGCCCTCTTCGCCGAGGCCGACTGCGTGACCTGCACCGGCTCGGATGAAACGCTCGCCGTCGTGCAGAAGAAGCTGCCGTCGCGCGTGCGCTTTCTCGGCTACGGCCATCGCGTGAGTTTTGGCTACGTGACGGGCGATGCGCTGACGCGCTTCGAGTTGCCGAAGACGGTGTTGCGCGCCGTGGCCGACGTGGTGGCTTGGAATCAACTCGGCTGCCTCTCGCCGCATTTGTTTTACGTCGAGCACGGCGGCGCAGTGGGCGCGGAGAAATTTGCCGAACTGCTGGCGGAAGAACTGGCCAAGCAGGAAGCCGTAGAGCCGCGCGGCCCGCTCGCCACCGAGTCCGCCGCCGTCATCGCGTCGCGCCGCAGCTTTTACGAAATGCGCGCCGCCACCGCCAACGACACGAAGCTCTGGCGCAGCGAAGGCTCGACCGCGTGGACCGTGGTGTATGAAGCCGAACCTCAATTCCAACTCTCGTGCCTGAACCGCTTCATTTACGTGAAGCCCGTCTCGGACGCCGCCGAAGCCCTGCGCCACGCCGAGAGCGTGCGCGGAAAAGTTTCCACCGTCGGACTCGCCGCGACCGGCGACCGCGCGCGCGAACTCGCCACGCACTTCGCGCGCTGGGGCGTGACGCGCCTCTGCACACTGGGCGCGATGCAACAACCGCCGCTCACCTGGCGGCACGACGGACGTCCTGCGCTTGGCGATCTGGTGACGTGGACGGATTGGGAAAGTTAAAAATGAAAACCACGGATGGACACAGATGGACACGGATGAGGAACTC
>JANOAY010000011.1:0-1807 GCA_031411375.1 Pedosphaera sp.
AATAATATATGAGCACGCCCAGGTAGAGCACCTTGATGGGGAGGATGACGTCGCGCTCCACCCACTTGAGCCGGTAAAGTTCTTCCGCCGGATCGGGCGGCATGGGCCGGAGCAGTTCCCTCAGCCGCTCAAAAGTTTTCCGGGGGAAACGCATGAGGCAGCGTGGTTCAGCCTGGCGAATTCAGCAAGGCGCGCGCGCGCTCCACGATCTTCTCGACGGGCATCAAACGGCCCACGCCTTCGTAGCCGCAGGAGAGCAGCCCCTCATCGGGGCCGATGAATTCCACGCCGCGCGCCTTGAGCGTGGCGACGTTCTGCTGCGTGGCGGGGTGCTGCCACATCTTGCCGTTCATCGCGGGGGCGATGAGGATTTTTGCCTTCGGCTGCAAGGCCAGCGCGATGCAGGTGAGCGCGTCATCAGTGAGGCCGTGCGCGAGCTTGGCGATCAAGTTGGCGGTCGCGGGCGCGATCAGCAGCAGGTCAGCGTTGTCCGCGAGTTCAATGTGCGCGGGCTTCCAGCCTTCCTCCTCGTCGTACAGATCGGTCACGACCGGATGGCGCGACATGGTCTTGAACGGCAGCGGGGTGTTAAACTTCTGCGCATCCGCCGTCATGGCGACGTGGACGCTGAAGCCTTCCTTCGTGAGCTGGCTCGCGAGGTCCACGGCCTTGTGCGCGGCGATGGAGCCGGTCACGCCGAGCACGATGTTTTTCGCTGCGTTCATTTCAAAATCTCACTCTCACTCCTGATCCTGATTTCTCTCGGCCCGCGCCGAGCGGCGGAACAATTAGCGGGGCAGTCGTCTCGGCTGCCCCACTACCGCCCTAAAAATCCGGCGCCTGCGCGCGGCACTGGCGCATCTTCTCCGCATCCACAATCGCCAGCATCCGCCGCAAGTCCTCCTCGATGGTGGTGCTGATGATCAAATAATCGAAGTGCCGCCACTGCGCGACTTCCTGCCGCGCCACGCTCAGGCGTTTCTGAATGACGGCGGCGGAATCCTGCCCGCGTTTCTTCAGCCGCGCTTCCAGAATTTCCGACGACGGCGGCGTGAGGAACACCGAGATGAATGCGCGCTTCAAATCGTCATCGTTCTCCACGACGGCGCGCACGCTGGCCGCGCCCTGCACGTCAATGTTCAGCAGCACGTCCTTGCCCGAGCGCAGCTTGTCCAGCACTTCGCCACGAAGCGTGCCGTAGCTGTTGCCAAAGACCGCAGCATGTTCGAGGAAATGCCCGGCCTGGACGCGCTTCAAAAATGTTCCGGCATCCAGAAAGTAATAATCCTTCCCGTCCTTTTCGCCGGGCCGGGGCGTGCGCGTGGTGCAGGTGATGGCGCGGGCCATGTCCTGCCGTGTCTCCAAGAGTTTCTCACACAGCGTGGTCTTGCCGCCGCCGGACGGGGCGGAGATGACGAAGAGCAGGGGGTGAGGGTGTGGACTCATCGTTGATGGAAAATGACGAATGACGAATGACGAACGGACAAATAGAGGCGGTGGCGCGAACGGCCATTCGTCATTCGATATTCGTCATTTTGAATTTTCATTCGACGTTCATCGCCTGCTCGCGAAATTTCTCCAGCTCCGTCTTCAGCACCACCACTTCGCGCGAAATCAACGCGTCGTTTGCCTTCGAGCCGATGGTGTTGATTTCGCGGTTCATTTCCTGCGCGAGAAAGTCCAGCGTGCGCCCGACCGGTTCCTTCGCGTTCACGCAGTCGTCGAACTGCTGGAAGTGACTTTGCAGCCGCGTGATTTCCTCCGAGATGTCCGAGCGGTCGGCGAAGAAGATGACCTCCTTCAACAC
>JANOAY010000012.1:0-5480 GCA_031411375.1 Pedosphaera sp.
CGCACAAGCCAAGGCCGTTCCAGCGTGAGCGTCATCCAGGGCAGGCGCGCGCAGTCCGCATTTCTCCGACGACATCGCTCTGTTTCAGTACTCGAAGAAGTATTTCAGACTCGCTCCTCACGGCTCCTTTCAGATGCGCGAGCGTGCTGATGAAATAAGCGCGCGGTCGGGATGAAAATATTGAAGTGCACCATTTCGGCTCGGTGGGCGCGTGCACTGACTGAACTCTGATTTTCCGATTACGATTTCACGCGCCCGAAATTCTTCATGGCAACGCGCCTGCTAAAACACTCCAGCGTCAGGTGACGCCGTGCGTTGTGACCCTGATTGATTTTGCGAACATTCGGAGGAGGACTGTCCTCATTTTTTTGGGGCTGCTTTTGCTGACACGATGGAGTGTCGGTGCGGCCACGCTCACGCTTTCCGGCCCTGCGGAAGGCTCGCAACTCGCGCTGCCCGTCGGTGTCACGTTCACCAACGTCGCCTTTGCGGCGAACGTGTCAGGCGTGGGCGGTTCTGTGTCCGTGCGTTTCACGTTGGAGGGCCAGGGCGCAGCGTTCGCGATACGCACCGCCGCCCCGCCCTACTCGGTCACGTTCAGCAATTTGCCGGCGGCAAAATACTTTCTCAGCGCTCAGGTGGTGACGGACACCAACGTGGCGGCGGACTTGAGCTTCGACATCGTGCCTGCCTCTTCGGGTCCGGCGAATGATCTGTGGAGTCAGTCGCTCGCGATTCCGAGTCCCGGCGTCAGTGTTTTCGCGACCAACACTTTCGCCACCGTCGAGGCGAGCGAGCCACGCTACGCCGACAACAACGCGGGCCGCTCCGTGTGGTGGTCGTGGCTGGCAGGCGCGAGCGGAATGATCACCGCCACGACGGACGGCAGCGGCTTCGACACGGTGCTGGGGATTTACACCGGCACGAACGTGGGCGCGCTGACGCTGATGGGAGCCAATGATGACGCGGTTTTCACGAACCGTTCGAGCCAGGTGACTTTTTCAGCGGTGGCGGGAACGAAATACTATTTCGCCGTGGATGGCGCAGTGACGACGAACGGCGTTACGGAAAGCGGAATGGTTCAACTGCGCTTGCTCGCCGCCGCGCCACCTTCTGTCGCGCTCGTTTCGCCGACGAACGGACAGGTCTTCTTCACCACACTGGCTCTGAGGAGCATCTCAGCCAGCGCCGCCATCAGCGATGTGGCGGGAATTGAGCGCGTGGAATTTGCCCTCAATAGCGCAACGCTCTCTCGCAGCGAAACGGTGTCGCCGCCGTATCAATGGACACTGACCAATCTGCCGCCGGGAGATTATTTGCTGACCGCCAGCGCACGGAACAACTTGGGATTGATCAGCACGGCACACGCAAGTTTCTCCGTTTTCTCGTTGAGGCCGGAACTGGTGTTTGTGGATTCGCCCTTGGTGTCGGCGGGCTTTCAGTTTGCGGTCACGGGGATGAAGGGCGTGACCTACGAACTTCAGGCCGCGACGAACTTCCTCACTTGGAACCGCCTCTCGCTCTGGACGAACTTTGACGGCGCACTGCGCGTGGCCGACACCAACGCCGCGCAATTCAGCATGCGCTACTACCGAGTCATCTCCGAATGAAGCTGCCCTGGAAACACATGGGCTTGATTCTGGTGCTGGCCGGAGCTGGAGCGGACGCGGCCACCTACGAGGTCAATGTCTTCAGCTACTTCTTCGAGCCAGCGGCGATCACCATCAACACCGGCGACACCATCGAGTGGGTGGCCTACGGCTCGGGCCATGTCGTGGTGTCGGACACCGAGGTCTTCAACTCGCTCATCGTCTGGGGCAACGCGCTGCCCACGCTCGGCTCGTACAGGTTCACGTTTCACGAGCCGGGCACGTTTCCCTACTATAGCCTCGATTTCGGCGGGCCAGATGGTCAGGGCATGACGGCGAGCATAACCGTGGTGGGAGCGCCCACGGATCAATTGCCGCGCACGCCGACGAACTCATTTCCCGCGACAGGCGCGACGAACCAGCCCATTCGCGCCGAACTGCGCGCCACAGCTTTTTCTGACCCGGATGGCGGCGACTTGCACGCGAGCAGCCAGTGGCTCGTCTGGCGAGCGAGCGACCATCAGCTCATCTACGACAGCGGCGAAGTCGTGGACAATGGTCTCGACTTCGACAGCAAAACCAACCGCTACCTGCCGGACAATTTGTTGAGCCACGGCACGGCCTACGCGTGGCAGGTTCGCTACCGGGACAGCTATGGGCAGTGCGGCGATTACTCCGTGCCCACCATTTTCACCGCGCTCCGTCCCGCGCTGCTCGTCGCGCGGCAGGGGGCGGAAGTGATTTGCTCGTGGCCGACCAACAGCGACGGTTTTGCCCTCGTCTCGGCCACCAATGTTTCCGCGTCGGAATGGCTGTCTGTCGCGCCTGCGCCCACGGTCATCGCTGGGCGGAACTTCGTGACCAATTCCGTAGCGGGCGCAGGGCGGTTTTACCGTTTGAAAAGAACGTGAACAAACGGATGCGAACTAAACTTTCCATCCAAGTGCGCCGCGCCTGTGGGTCAGGCTCCCAGCCTGACGGTTCGGGCAGCATCCTGCTGCCCGTTACAAATTGTGCGCGTCTCGTGGAACGCGGGGCTGGGAAGCCCCTTGAACCGTCAGGCTGGAAGCCTGCCCCACATGGGCGACGCGGACGATTTCGCCTGGCCGGAATCTTGTTCGCCTTGCTCCTCACCGCGTTCACCGCACACGCCGCCACGTTTCAAGTCAACGTCGAAGACTCCTTCTTCGAGCCGAAGCAACTCGCCATCAGCGTCGGCGACACCGTGGTCTGGAACGGCAACGGCTCGCAGGATCACACCGTCACTTCGGACGAGCCGCTCTTCGATGAGGTCGTGCTCTACGCGGAGATGTTTTCCTTCACCTTCACGGAGGCGGGCACCGTGCCGTACTTCTGCAAGAACCACGGCACGGCGGGCGGCGGCGGCATGGCGGGAGAAATCATCGTCTCGGAAAGCACCGTGAATCATCCGCCGAGCACGCCGGTGAATCTCGCGCCCAGCAACAGCGCGACGAACCAGCCGCTGACGCCGCTCCTGCGTGCCAGCGCCTTCTCTGATTCTGACGCGGTGGACTTTCACGCCGTCAGCCAGTGGCTCGTGCGGCGCGTGTCCGACAACGCCATCATCTTCAACAGCGGCGATGATTCGGTCAACAAGACCAACCGCACGGTGCCGGGCAGTTTTCTCGGCTACGGCACGAACTACTCATGGCAGGTGCGCTACAAGGACGGGCGCGGCGAGTGGAGCCAGTATTCCGCAGCCACCATGTTCACGACGCTCATCCCGGTCGTGGCGCAAGGCATCGGGCTGAAGGCGGGCTACAACAACGATACCAACTTCGCCGCACCGCTCGCCGTCACCACGAATGCGACGGTGAATTTCGACTGGGGCACGACGCGCCCACACCGGCGCATCACGGCGGATGGATTCGCGGTGCGCTGGGAAGGCTCGGTGCTGCCGGAGTTCACGGAGCGTTATGATTTTCAATTTCAGTATCGCGGCCGCGCGCGCGTGTGGGTCAACAACCAGTTGCTGATCAACGAATGGGCGGGTTGCGCGTTCAGCCAGACGCGGCGCGGCGGAATCAATCTGGTCGGCGGACAGCTTGCGACCATTCGCGTCGAATACATCGCCGACCCGACGGGCGCGCTGGCGGCGTTGCGCTGGACAAGTCCGAGTCTCCCGATGCAAATCATTCCCTCCACGCGGCTCTTTCCGCCGAGTCCCTAGCATGATCACGCGACGCAAAATGATTCATCGCAGCGCGCTGGGGCTGGCCGCGCTGGCCGCGCCGTCGAAGCTGCTCGCGCAGCTCATCGCCAAGCCCGGTGATCCGATTTGCCGCCCGACAGTGTTCGTAACATCCGTGGCCCGCTCGCTCCCGAAATCTTCCCCGCTGCTCACGCCGTTCGTGGATGCGCTGCGGGTTCCGCCCGTGCTCGCGCCCGCCGTGCGCGGCAAGACGCACTTCTACACGCTCACGATGCGCGCCGGCCTATCGAAGCTGCATCGGGATCTGCCGACGACGGTGGTGTGGGGCTTCAACGGTCTGTATCCGGGGCCGACCATCCGCGCGACGAAGGGCCAGCCCGTGGTCATCCGGCAGAACAATCATCTGCCCGATCACGCCGGTCACGATGGCATGGGCGCTCCGCTTCCGGCGGTGCATTTGCACGGCGCGCACGGCGCGTCGCTCGATGACGGACATCCGCGCGAGGCGATTTCGGCGTTTGGTTTTCGCGACTACCACTATCCGAATCATCAGCGCGGCACGACGCTCTTCTACCACGACCATTCGCACGGCATGACGGGGCATCACGTCTATCACGGGCTGGCGGGCACGTATCAGATTGAGGATCCGGCGGACCAAATTCTCAATCTGCCGCGCAGCGAGTTCGACATTCCGCTGATGATTCAAGACCGGAACTTCCACGCCGACGGCTCGTTCGACTACGTGCTCGATACGGTCGCGCAGGAAACCGGAATCTTCGGCGACCGCCTCTTGGTGAACGGCGTGGTGCAGCCCTACTTCAAAGTCGCCGCGCGCAAGTATCGCTTCCGCATCGTGAACGGCTCGAACGCGCGCATCTACCAACTGCAACTCAGCATGGGCCAGCCGCTGATTCAGATCGGCACGGATGGCGGGTTGCTGCCCAAGCCCGCGTCAAAGTCCGTGATCGAACTCGCGCCATCCGAGCGCGCGGATGTGGTGATTGATTTCGGCGCGCTGCCCATCGGCACGCAAGTGCTGCTGAAGAATTGCGCCGCCTGCACCGGCAGCACCGCCGCATTGATGCGCTTCGACGTGGACCGCACCGCCGTGGATGACTCGGACGTTCCCGACTGTCTCGCGCCATGGGAGGACCTGCCCATCAGCGCGCAGACGACGACGCGCCAGTTCACGCTCGACCGGCAGCTCGGGCCGGGCGGCACTTCGCTCTGGGTGATCAACGGACAGTCGTTCGACATGAACGCCCCGCCGCTCGCGCAGGTGCCGCACGGCGCGGTGGAGAAATGGCGCTTCGTGAACCCGACGAATCATCATCACCCGATCCACATTCACCTCATTCAGTTTCAGGTGCTGGAACTCAACGGCGTGCCCCAAGACCCGTCGGTGCATGGCTGGAAGGACACGCTCGTCGTCCAGCCGGGCGGGCAGATTCTGGTGGCCGCGCGGTTCGCGGGCTACACGGGGCGCTACCTGTTTCACTGCCACAACTTGGAACACGAGGACCTCGGCATGATGGCAGACTTTGAAATTATCGCATGAGAACCGCTGGGTTTAAAAAACACTGCGCGCGCTGGAGTTGCCGTCCGCCCTCACCCCGGCCGTCTCCCGCTGGGAGAGGGAGCATCGCATCCAGTCTTCGTCCACAAGGACGCGCTCTGCACATCGAACGCTGGCTGACTTTCTCCCTCTCCCAGCGGGA
>JANOAY010000013.1:0-2542 GCA_031411375.1 Pedosphaera sp.
CAGCGCGCCCGAGGCGCTGACGATTCTCCAGTCCAGCCAGCTCGACGTGCCGTTCATCATCATCTCCGGCGGCATCGGCGAGGCCACCGCAGTAGCCGCGATGAAGGCCGGCGCGCATGACTACTTGATGAAGGGCAACCTGAGCCGCCTGGCCCCGGCGATTGAGCGCGAGATTCGCGAGGCGTCGAACCGCCGCGAACGTCGCGAGGCGCGCGCGAAACTTCTGGAGAGCGAACTGCGCTATCGTCTGCTCTGGGAATCTTCGCCGGACGCAGTGTTGCTCATGGATTCGGAGAGCAGAATTTACTTCGCCAATCCTGCCGTCGAGACGGTCTTCGGCTGCACGCAGGAGGAAATTGTCGGCCAGCCCTTGCAAAAACTTTTGCCCGAAGATTTGCGGAGCAAGGAGGCGCGCGGCATCGAAGATTATCTCCGCACTGGCGACAAAGCGGACTTGGCGCGTGTCGTCGAGACGGTCGGACGGCGCAAGGACGGACACGACATCGTCATCGAGATCAGTTTCAGCCACATGGATTTGCACGGCGAGCGGCGGCATGTGGCCTTCGTGCGCGACATCACCGAGCGAAAGAAAACTGAGCGCGCGTTGCGGGAAAACAAAGAGCAGTTGCAGGTCGCGCGGGAAATTCAACAGCGGCTCTTCCCCAAATCTTCGCCTGCCGTCGAGGGCTTCGACATCGCGGGCGTCTCGTATCCCGCCGAGGAGACGGGCGGCGACTACTTCGATTATCTCGCGATGAAGAACGGCGCGGTCGGCATCATCGTCGCCGACGTGACCGGCCACGGCATCGGTCCCGCGCTGCTCATGGCCGAGACGCGCGCCTACTTGCGCTCGCTCGCGTCAAGCATCGAGGACATCGGGGAAATTCTCACCACGGCCAACCGCATTCTCTCCGAGGGCATCGGCGACGAGCGTTACGTGACCTTGTTCCTCGGCAAAATTGATCCGGTGACGCGCGCGTTCTCTTACGCCAGCGCGGGACACCCGACGGGCTATTTGCTCGGCGCGAATGGCGAAATTAAAAATCTGCTCAAGCGCACCGCCGTCCCGCTCGGCATCAATCCCGAGGCGAAGTATCCGCCCGCCGTGCCGGTGCCGTGGCAGTCCGGCGACATTTTGCTCGTGCTCACCGACGGCATCGAGGAGGCGATGGCGCCGGACGAATCCTTCTTCGGCATCGAGCGCACGCTGGCCGTGGTGCGCCAGCAGCGCGAGAAGTCTGCGCGCGAGATCGCCGACGCGCTGTATCGCGCGGCGCGGGAATTCTGCGGCACCGGCGCGCAGCTTGATGACGTGACGGCGATTGTCATCAAGGTGTTGTAACCGGCGACCCAAGCCGGAGCTGAAGGGGTGACCCGCCCTGCCCTCGCGCCGTGCTCGGCAGAACTCCCTCCCGAATCGCGACTTAGACCCTCATAGCGGCTGGGAAGGCCATTGAGCCGGCTGAAATACCCCTCAAATCGGTCAAAATGGGGTCTTGATCGGAAAAAGACCCGCCTTGATCGCTCGGAGAGGCGTCTTGATCGGAAATAATGGCCCCTTGATCGGTCGGAGAGGCGTCTTGATCGGAAATAGTGGCGCCTTGATCGGTCGGAGAGGCCCCTTGATCGAAAATAATGGCCCCTTGATCGCTTGGAATGGGGTCTTGATCGGAAAAACACCCTCCTTGATCGGGAAAAATGGCCTCTTGATCGGTCGGAATACCCTCTTGATCGGATCAAGGGCCCATTACTACTGATCAAGACCCCATTCCGAGCGATCAAGGGGGGTGTTTTTCCGATCAAGGGGCCTCTCCGACCGATCAAGCCCCCATTATTTCCGATCAAGAGGGGTGTTTTCGCGATCAAGGCGCCTCTCCGACCGATCAAGAGGGGTGTTTTTCCGATCAAGACGGGTGTTCAGGCGATTTAGCCCGCATTTCCGACTAAAATCCGCGGCGACCATCGCGAGTCGCTCCGCGACCGGGAACCATCCCGGAGGGATGCCGGAATGTAGCCGGGGGTGAAGCGCCAGCGCCACCCCCGGAACGGTCGCCCGAAAGGAATGCACCCCGGCGGGGTGCGGGAACGCGGTCAAGTGGCACGCCTCCGCCACCCCGCCGGGGTGGAGCCGGACGGTGGGCGGAGACCGGGGGTAATCGCCGCTGCGCTCCTCAACCCCCGGCTACATTCCGCCACCGCGCTGCGGTGGAGGTGAAAGCAAGTTCGAGGCGGTTTCGCGCGTGGCGCAGCCGGACAGGCCGGCGCAGCACAGCGACAACAGGAAAAAGCGTTTGAGGCTCATGGTGCAGCCGGTTCGGGGTGGAGATGGGGGCCGAACCGTCGTTTTTCTCAAGTCCATTTGCCCCGCCCGGCGGTGCAGGGAAAATTACGTGTAAGCCAAACTGCATCAATCGTGAGGAAGAGGCCCAGCGTGAGCATTGGAGAGTGCAGTAACGCTTTGATCGAGGTAGGTCCTGCACAAGCGGCAATAGGCCATGTCTCCGGTTGCGACTCGAACTCCACCCTCTACGTGGCATCGGGT
>JANOAY010000014.1:0-1803 GCA_031411375.1 Pedosphaera sp.
CCCTTCCGTGTTTTCCGTGTCTTCCGTGGTCAACCCCTCCAACCCGGCCGCAAATCCCTTTGACGCCCACAACAAATAGCTGATACCTCATGCCAGCCACACCATTAGGAGTGGCGAGGAGATGCGTTGTCCCAAATGTGAAGGTCTCGAAGATAAGGTGATCGATTCCCGATCATCGCGCGATGGCGTGACCATTCGCCGCCGCCGTGAGTGCCTCCAGTGCGCCACCCGCTTCACCACTTACGAAGTCATCGAGGCTGAGAATCTCAAAGTCTTGAAACGCAACGGCAGCGGCGAAGATTTCTCGCGCGACAAGTTGCGGACCAGTCTCGAACGCGCCTGCTACAAACGTCCCGTCGGCCCCGAGTTGTTGCGCGATCTCGCGGATGAAATCCACCATGACCTCGCGGCCAAGCACGGCGCCGAAGTGAGCTACCGTCAGATCGGCGAGCGCGTCATGGCCGAGCTGCGCACGCTCGATAAGGTCGCCTACATCCGCTACGCGAGCATCTACCGGCAGTTCGAGGAGCCGGACGAATTTCTCACCGAGATCAAGAAGCTGGAGAAGCCGCATGATACTCTTACGTTCGGACTGCCTGGTGTTTGAAATGAACAACGGCGACCACATTCCCTGTTCCGTCACGAACGTCACCGTCGAACTGCTCGGTGGCGCGATGGAGCACTTGGATCGCGAGGTCGTGCAGCACGCCGCCGCCGCCGTGCTCCATTATTTTCACCACGAGTTGCAGCGCACCACGGTGACGCTGGGCGAGTTCACCGAGGCGCTGGAAAAGGCGCTGCGCGGACTCGGCCTGAACGTGACGTGCGACACTTCTCCGAAAGCTGAAGAACGCGCGGCGGACTGGGACTTGCGCCGAATCGCGATGGAGTCCGGGTACGAATTTGAACTCGGCTTCTTCAACCGCCTCCGTGCCGAAGTGCGGAAAGAACTCGCCGACGCGCCGCAAATGATCCGCTTCTCCGGCCTGCGCCCGTGCGTGAAGCAGCTCTCCGGCGCGCGCCGCTGGAGCCCGCGCTGCCAGCAGTTGAGCGATCAAATCGTGGAGTTTCTGCGCGGCTGCGTGTCCCGAGAGAATCCTTCGCAACCGTGTGGGCTGACGGTGGTGTAGCACCAACCGCTGCGCCGCATCTTCGTCTTTTCAAGTTCCTCCCCTTCCGCGCACACTTCGCGCATGACGCTCTTCGAGAAAATCATCGCCCGCCAGATTCCCGCCCGCATTGCCTACGAGGACGACTCGGTGCTCGCCTTCCACGACATCAACCCGCAAGCCCCGGTGCATGTGCTCATTGTGCCGAAGAAACTTATCCCGCGCGTCGCCGCCGCGACCGGCGAGGACGCCGCTGTGCTAGGCCACTTACTGCTCAAAGCCGCGCACATCGCTCGCGACCTGGGGATTGAAAATTCCGGCTACCGCCTCGTGGTCAACAACGGCCGCGACGGCGGCGAAACCGTCCCGCACCTGCACTGCCATCTCCTCGGGGGACGGGCGCTGGCGTGGCCGCCGGGCTGAAAAAACGCAGACTCCTGCTTTCAAAAGCCGCGCCCGGATGCGCCTGCGTCACGCTGCACGCCAACGCCATCATTGACACTCGCTGCGCGCCTTTCCTACTTTCTCCCGGCAAATAACAGAGCGTGGCCCCCGAATTTGCGTTCGGGGATTTTTATTGCCGCGCAACACCCGAATCTATGGCGAACACAATTCTCGTCGGCGCTCAATGGGGCGACGAAGGCAAAGGCAAAATCATCGACGTGCTGACCGAAAGCGCGGACATCGTGGTCCG
>JANOAY010000015.1:0-5154 GCA_031411375.1 Pedosphaera sp.
TGGGACACCAACGCCTCGCAGACGAATCCCAAACCGCTCGGCAGCGCCGCCTATCCTTACGCCAGCGGCCAGTCGAAGACCGTGCCCGCGCGCTTCGGCCCGCCGTGGGCCGGCCAGCCCTACCGCCTCGTCATCCCCGGCGGCCGCTCCGGCACCAACGGCATCGCGGACGGCTACGACATCACCGCGAGCATCGCCAATCTGCCCTTCACGATGGAATACATCAGCGTGAAACTCTGCCGCCTGTTCGTGCACGAAGGTTTCCCGAATCCGAACACTCTCCCCGGCTCGCCGGAAGGCGCTTTCTACGACTACACGAATCCGAACCGCTCGGAGGAAGCAGAACTCGTCCGCCAGTGCATGGTGGCGTGGGACACGCCCGCCGGGGACGGTCGCAAGGGCAACATCCGCAACGTGCTCAACGTGATCTTCAACTCCGACCTCTTCCGCAGCCACAACGGCTCGTTGCAGAAGGTCAAGACGCCGGTGGAATTCGCGGTCAGCGCCATCCGCGCCCTGCAATCCACCAACCCGGCCACGGGCCGCACCGACGGTTACTCGATCAGCGGCCGCAGCCGCACGGCCAGTTCCGCGCCGCTCACGCGCATGGGTGCGATGATGCTCTTCGACCGCGATGCGCCGGACGGCTTCCCCGAGGCGGGCGCGCCGTGGATCAGCTCCGGCACGCTGGCCGAGCGCGTGCGTTTCATCCAGACGTTCCTGATGACCACGACCGACACGAACAAGACCGACGGCATCAGCGGCGGCAATTTCAACCTGAGCGACCCGGTCGCGCTGTTGAAGTCCAAGCTGCCCTCCGGCAGTTGGAACAACGCGGGCGCGGTCGTGGATTTCTTCCTCGCCAACTTCTTCCCCGCCGAGGGCGCAGGCAACCTGAACGGCTACCGCTCGCTCGCCATGGCCTTCCTCGACACGAACGACAACGGCGTCGGCTCGTCGCCCTTCTCCGGCCTGACCAACACCGGCTCGCCCTACGACCTGCGGGTGCGCTCGATGGTGGCCATGCTGCTCACCCTGCCGCGTTTCCAGGAACAATGATTTCAGGACCAGACATTTAACGACCCACGCTTATGAAACATCATCACTTCAACATTTTGAACCGCCGTGAGTTCCTGAGCACGGCGGGCAAGGCGGGCATGGCGGCGGCGCTGGCCTCGGTCTGCAACGTCCCCGGCTTCCTCAAGCGCGCCATGGCCGAGGGCACCATCGGCAGCGGCAAGAAGGTTCTCTTCATCTGGCTGCGCGGCGCGAACGACGCCTTGAACTCGGTCATTCCGATTCAGGACACGGCTTACGCCACGAGCCGGCCGAACATTCAGATTCCCAAGGACGCCGGCACCAACTACGCGACCAGCGGCATTGCCTGCGACTCGCCGCAGGCCGGAGCCGCGAGCACCTACGGCTTCTATCCCTTCGGCGTGCGCCTCGGCAACGGCTTCGCCGCGCTGCACCCGTCGCTGAAATTCCTCGCGCCCGTCTATAACGCCGGCGACCTCGCGCTCATCCATCGCGTCGGCTACCCGCGGCAGTCGCGCTCGCATTTCGACTCCCAAAATTATTGGGAGAACGGCAACCCGAACAACAACCTGAGCAAGGACGGCATCTTCTACCGCGCCATCATCGAGTCCGGCCTCGCCGGGCAGGGCGTCACGGGCGTCTCGATCCAATCGTCCCTGCCGCTCATCCTGCGCGGCTCGGCGGCGGCGCTCACGAACCTCACCGACCCCGAGCGTTACGACGTCTTCGGCGTGCCCTCCGTGTCCTCGCCCGGCAGCAACATCAAATCCACCAACGCCATCGCGCAGGCCAACAGCTTCACCTTCACCGCCAAGCAAAACCGCGAGCTGCTCTTCAACCAGTACCAGAGCCTCTCGGCGACCTTGCAAGAGTTCGGCGCGATCAACTTCACCGAGGCCGGCAACACCTATCAGGACGACATCAAGACCGACGCCGACAACACCTGGGTGCCGATCAACGGCCAGAGCCAGTCCATCGGCGACCCGGCCAAGGGCTACTTCCTCTTCCCGACCAGCAACGACAAGAACGGCGGCTGGCGCCGGCCCGACGCCTCGGCCAATGGCAACAAGTACGTCGTGGACCCCGGCCACCAGAGTTTCTTCTACAACCTCAAGGCCGCTGCGCTCGTGCTGAACCACACCTCCGCGATCATTGCCGGCACGGAAATCGGCGGCTTCGACACACATCAAAACCAAGTCACGGCCGGCAACTCCGTGGTGGGCGCACACGCCAACCTCCAGCGCGTCATCGGCTGGGCGATGTACGGTCTGCGCAAGTATTTCTCGAACCACGCCAACCAGGCGAGCTGGGACAACATGGTCGTGGTCACGCTCTCCGAGTTCGGCCGCACCTCGCGCGAGAACACCGACTTCGGCACCGACCACGCCGAAGGCAACGTCATGTGGGTCGCGGGCGGCAGTGTGAAAGGCTACGGCGCGGGCAACCCCTCCGGCGTTTTCAACTGCTCCACCACCGACAACATCCCGTGGGTCCCCGGCGCGGCCGGCTCGATGTTCGGCGTCAGCGGCAGCTACCTCAAGCGCACCACCGACTTCCGCTCCGTGCTCGGCGAAGTCATCCGCAAGCACCTGGGCGCGACGCAGAACCAGCTCAACCGCATCATCCCCGGCTACGCGGTCGCGGGTGAGAACCTGCTCAACGGCGGCACCTCGACCGACGGCACGGCCATTCGCGGCGAAGTCGGATTCCTGTAGAATACGGCATGACCGTTTCGTTTTTTCCGCGCCGGGCCACGCACTTCGCGTGGCTCGGTTGTTTTCTGGGCGTGCTGTTCATGGCGCGCGCGGATCAGGTCGCGCTTTTTCCCAGCGCCGACGCCACGCTGTTTGAACTGAAACCCACGAACAGCCTCGGCGGCGCGACCTGGTTCGCCGCCGGACTCACGCAGAACGCCAACACCAACCGGGCCTTGATCAAATTTGACATCGCCGCCGCCGTCCCCGCCGGTTCCACCATCCTCGACATCGGCGTGCGGGTCACGGTCACGCGCACGCCCGTGGATGGCAACGCCGACTCGCTCTTCTCCCTCCGGCGCGTGCTGCGCCCGTGGAACGAAGGCTCCAACCTGCCGGAAGATGCCCAATACCCTGGCCTCGGCGCGCCCGCGCAGCCCGGTGACGCCACCTGGACGCACGCCTCGTGGGGCACGAACGCGTGGACCATTCCCGGCGGGCAGGAGGGGGTGGACTACTCCGGAACTTTCAGCGCCGGCACCGGCATCGCGAGCCTCGGCGATTATTTTTTTGAGGGCGGCGGCCTGATCACCGACGTGCAGCTCTGGCTCGATCACCCGGAGCAGAATTTCGGCTGGATGCTCAAGACCGAGGAGGAAGAATCCATCTTCACCGCGCGCCGCTTCGGCTCCCGCGAACTGGAGGACGCGGGCGAGTCGCCGCAGCTCCTCATCACCTACCTGCCGCCCATCGTCCTGACCAACGTCCACGTCGCCAGCAACCGCCTGCACCTGACCTTCGACGCGCTCTTCGGCTACAGCTACGCCGTCGAGTCGCGCGCCGCCGCCTCTGGCACGAACGCCTGGACTCTGCTGACCAACTTCGGCCTCATCCTCAGCCCCGGCCCGCGCACCGCCACCGACGCGCTGACCAACGCCGCCCGATTCTACCGCGCGCGGAGGAACTAAAACTGGTTCACCACGGAAGACACGGAAGGCACGGAAAGGGAAAAAGCAGACACGGATTTCACGAATTCGCACGGATTCGTTCCGAGAAAATCCGTGAAATCCGTGTCTGAAAATTCTCCGGCCTTCCCTTTCCGTGTCTTCGGTGTCTTCCGTGGTTCAACCCTTCAGTCAAAATCCGAGCAGCTCATGAAGTAGTGGCAGCGCGGGCAGCGCAGCTTGCACTTGTGGTTCTCCAACTCGTGCGCGCAACGCGGACACCAGCGCCACGGCTCGTCGTCAGAGCCGGTGACGCCGTCGGGCGATTTAGATGCAACGGGTGTGGACGCCGGTGATTTCTCGCTCACGGTGCAAACGGTAGCCTCCACCCCGACGGGCGTGAATCTGAAAATTGCTTTCATGGCAGCGGTTTGGGCCACGACACAGGAATGTGTCGCAACCTGCCGGCTGGAAAGCCGGCGGTACGACGTAGCGCCGACATTCGTGTCGGCAGGTGGCGAGACTTTCCAGTCTCGTGTCGGTGTTCTCCCCGACGACGCCCGCTCGCAGCCTTGTTCACGACTTGAGGATTGCGACTGTCCCGCCCGCTCATCATGCTTGCAGCCATTATCACTGACACGATGCGCCACGCCGTCTTGCAAACTGACTTGAACCCTCCGGGGCACGACCAGTTGCTGCGCGCCTTCCGCACCGTGCCGGGACTCACGCCCTACGATGCCAGCATCCTCGGCCACGACGCGTTCGGCATCCTCGTGAAAAACTTTTCCGCCGAGCAGGCGGCGGCGTTGCACGGCGCGCTGCGGGGCGAAGGCATTGAGACGGAAATCGTCGAACAGTCGCTGCTGCCCGAAGTGCCGCCGGCGAAAACTGTTCACCGCCTGGAGTGTCAGCCGGAACATCTCCTGGTCTTCGATCCGCTGGGAAACAGTTTCCCGCTCGAATGGCGGCACGTCTTCCTCATCGCGGCCGGCGCGGTGCGGGTGAGTGAATTTGTGCGCCGGGAAGTGAAACGTCCGGTGCAGCGGTACCACGGCAGCGGTCATGTCAGCGAGGAGGTGGAATCGGATTCCGTCACGCGCGAGGAACGGAACTTTCATCTGCTCGGCGAGATCATCATCGCGGGCGCGGGCCTGCGCTACAGCTTCGCGGCGGAGAAGTTCAACTTCGGCGGCCTCGGCCCGCGCCGCACGGACAGTGTGGCGGAAAATTTCAGCCTGTTCCTGCGCGACCTCGCCCAGTTCGCGCCGCACGCCGGTTTGAATCGCGGCGCATCCGGCCTGGCCCGCGCCACGCCGGAAATTTTCAGCTACCCGACCAAGAATGCTTTCCACGAGGAGATTGTCTGGATGCTGTGGCAGATGAAAAAACGCGCATGAAAACTTCACTCTCGAACGACGGCTCCCGCCCATCGGAGCAGCGGACAGCCTTGTCCGCTGTCTCTAGCTCGGGAGTGGCGG
>JANOAY010000016.1:0-2606 GCA_031411375.1 Pedosphaera sp.
TCGCCTCCGTGTTGAAAAAACTCCGCGCCTTCTTCGCGCCCGCGTCCGTTGTGTAGATGCCGCCGATGCGTGCGATGGCGTCGTCGAACTGCCGCTTCGCCTCGTCGAAATCACCGCGCCGCAATGCCGCCAGCCCCACGCGATATTCCCACAGCACGCGGTCTTTCGCGGGGCCGTAGTTGATGGAGTTCTTGCCGTCAATGATGAGGTCACCCGTCAGCGCGGGCGGTGGCACCTTGGTGGCGCAACCGGCCGCGACGAGCAGGAGCGCGGCTAAGAATGACAGGGCGAACTTCATGCGACCGTGAGCAGGCCGTGAACGGTTCAACGATACACCGCGTCGCTCTGCGCCTGCTTTTTGATCTCGTCGTCACCGCCCCAGACAATGGCGCTGGTGCGCGCGTCAATCAGTTGGAACGTGTAGAGGATGTAGTCGCTCACGCCGTTCTTGCTCGACGTGCTGAGGCCGGAAAGTTTGCCGGTGAGAAAATAATCCGCGCCCTTGAACTCCTGCACGTTCGCGTCGCTCGTGCTCGTGACATTGCCCGCGCGCTTCGCATCGCGCTCGCGTTGCAGCGTGTCCATACGCTCGCGCGCGAGGAACGTGACCTTGCCCGCCGCCTTCGAGATCAGTTGCGCCTGGATGCGGTCGAGGAAGATGTTCTTGTTGATGGGGAAGCGCGTCTCGTTCAACACCGGATCGAGCACGACGACGGGCGGTGTGGCGGCATTGGCAATCTGCGGCGCGCTCAGGATACCGCGCGCAATTTTGTCGCTCACGCGAATCAAGTCCTGCGACTCGACGCCCGTGCCGCCGACGAAGCCTTTCTCATCGCCGCGCATTTCCGTGACGCCGGTCGCGGAAGGATTGCGGACGCCGGAAGTCGCACAGCCGGTGAGCAACGCTGCGCCGACACCGAGCGCGACAACTGAACCAAGTGATTTCTGAAATTTCATAGAGTAGTTCAGAGGTACGGCAAAAGTGCGGGACTGTCCAGAAACGCAAATTGGAGCGCCGATTTCCAAATCGGCGCAGTTCTCGTCCCGCCAGACACGCTGATTTGGAAATCGGCGCTCCGTCATTGCTTCCGTAACTCAACCAGGCACCGCCCACCGAAGACGCGCGGGCAGTACGACAGCGCGGAGTCAAAACCACGCAGCGCGCCGAGCAGCGCGGCGGGATAGAGCGCGGGCTTGCCGTAGCCGCCGCTGAGAAAATAACTGAACGCACTGAACGCCTCGGCGTGCGCGATGTTCCAGCCGGCCAGCCAGTCGCGGGATTTGCCACGGAAGAACAGCCGCGTGGCGTTGCCTTGCGCTGCGTAGTAGTCGCGCGGGCGCGGGTACGTGGCGGCGAAATTCACCGGCTCCTTCATCGCCACCGGCTCGTGATGCAAGAGTCCATAAACCGGAAGGCTTGCCACGCTGATGAACGGCTCGAAGAAAATCACGCGCCCCTGTGGCGTGAGCACGCGGTGCGCTTCGTTCAGGAAGGCGCGCGGGCAGCGCAGGTGATGAAACACATCGAAGAGAATCAGGTGCGAAACGCTGCCGCTGGCGAAGGGCAGTTCGTAGCCGTCGCACACGAGGTCGAGCCACGGATTCGGAAACAGGTCGGTGCAGATGGCGCGGGGCAAATGCGCCTTCAGATTGCCGATGCCGGAACCAATCTCGACGACCGCGCCGGGCGTGCCGGTGTCAATGTGCCGGAGAATTTTTGCGTAGAAGCCCGCGTAGATTTTTTGCAGGAGCGGCTTCCCGTGCCAGCGGGCCAGGTTTTGCTCGATCTCGATCTGATGCTGCTCCAGCGGCGTCATGTGACTCCTAGGTAGCGGCGATGGCCCCGTCAGTTCACGACAAAAACTTCAGACGGCGTGCGGCGAACCACGTCATGCGCAGGAGTAGCCAGCCGTGTTTCCAGCGCGAGATGTTCGTCTCGCCGTAGGTGCGGGCGCGGTAGCGGATGGGCAGGTCAATGATGCGCGCGTTCAGTTTCGCCGCGCCAAAGAGCAAGTCGAAATCGCCGAACGGATCGAAGTCGCCGAAGTAGGCACGGTTCTTCGCGATGAGTTCGTATTTGGAGCGGAAGAGAACTTTCGTGCCGCAGAGCGTGTCCTTGATGGACTGGCCGAGCAGCCAGGAGAAGGTGAGACCGAAGCACTTGTTCGCGATCATGTTCAGGAACTGCATGGCCTGCTGCTCCATCGGATACACGAGGCGCACGCCGTTCACGAAGTCCGCCGTGCCGCTGCGCGCAGCCTCGTAAAACTTCGGCAGCTCCTCCGGCGGCATCGTCAGATCGGCGTCGAGGATGAACAGGATGTCGCCCGTGGCCTGCGCGAAAGCCTCGCGGCACGCGCCGCCTTTGCCCTTCGACTGCTGCTTCAAGACTTTGATGTCGCGGTGCGGATACGCTTTCGCCACACGTTGAATTTCCTCCCAGGTGTTGTCCTTCGAGCCGCCTTCGATGAAAATGATCTCCGTGCCGCGGCCCATTTCCGGCACGCGCTGGACGGCGTCCTCGATGTTCCCGGCCTCGTTGCGCGCGGGGATGATGACCGAGCAGCGATAATGTTTGTCCGGCTCCACCTGCGGCTTCGGACGCG
>JANOAY010000017.1:0-5181 GCA_031411375.1 Pedosphaera sp.
CATCGCGCGCACTTGCGCGACCTCAAGCGTCACGCGCTGCGGAATGGCGTGGGGTTGATTGGCCTGTCCATTCATCAAGATTTCGTGGACGCGTCGCGCGCGGAATTGCAGGCGCAGATCGATCACACGCACAAGTGCATCGAGATCGCCTACGACCTGGGCGTGCCATGCGTGCGGATCAATTCCGGGCGCTGGAACACCATCAAGAGCTTCGATGATTTGATGAAGGCGCGCGGCATCGAGCCGGTAATTCCCGGCTACACGGAGGACGACGGTTTCAAATGGTGCATCGAGTCGCTGGAAAAGTGCGTGAGCAAGGCCGAGCAGTGCGGCGTGACGCTGGCGGTGGAGAACCACTGGGGCATCAGCCGCACGCCGGAGGGCTTGCTCCGCATCGTGAACGCGATCAATTCGCCGTGGGTCGGCGCGCTCATGGACACCGGCAACTTCCTCGAAGACCCGTATGACAAGCTGAAGATGATCGCGCCCAAGACCATTTACGTGCAGGCGAAAACCTACTACGGCGGCGGCGAATGGTACACGCTCGACCTCGATTACAAACGCATCGCGAAGATTCTGGCCGACGTGAATTTCACCGGCTACGTGGCGGTGGAATTCGAGGGCAAGGCCCCGGCGGACGAAGCGGTGCCGAAGAGTCTGGCGATGCTGCGGAAGGCGTTCGACGTGGTGTGAGCTTTGTCCCGAAGGGACCGAGGAGATTAGCCAGACACGAATTGTCTGGACTGGCGCAAAAAATAATTCCGTCCTGAAAGGACGGTGGGGTTGATCAACTCATTCCGTTGTCCCTTCAGGACAAAAAGAATTTTGACACACCAACCAGCCACTTCGTAGCTGGCTAATTTCCACTGCCGCTTCGCGGCTGGGCTGCCCGGCAAGACGCCGAGGACAAGCTACTCCCCCGGCCTCATGCTCATCGCGAGGTTGCGGCGGATTTTTTCGCGGTTCGCCGCGTCATAAAAGTCCACGGGATTAAAATCATCCGTCAGCACGCGCCCGTTTGCCAGGTTCAGCGTCAGCCCGCGATACGTGCGCCCCGGCTCGATGACGCCTGCGTAGGCCATCTGCGCCAGGTTCGCCACGGACGGATGCAGGTTCGTCGTCTCCGGCGTGTGGACCATCTCCAGCGGCACGCGCGGCGACGCCACGTAAAAAGTATTCCCGCCCGTGGCCGTATGAATCCGCACGCTGCGAAAAACATTCGTCAACGTCTTGAACAGCGACGTGGTGAAAAAATCTTCGCCCGGATCGAAATCGCCAAAGCTGTTGATCACCAGCACGCCCTCCGGCTTCAGCACGCGCCGCATCGCGGCGAACGCCTCGCGCGTCATCAGATGCGAAGGCGAGGAGTCGCCAAGGAAAGCGTCGAGCGCCACCGCGTCGTACTTCTTTTTGCAGTCGTTCAGAAACTGCCGCCCGTCGCCAATCGTGATGTTTAACATCTTCGGATCAAGGTCGAACCACTGCTGTGCCACGGGCACCACGGCAGAGTTGATCTCCACCACGTCCACACGCGCGCCGTCGCGCGCAAACTGCATCGGCGCGATGCCCACGCCCATGCCGATGCACAGCACGTCCTGCACGTTGGTCACGTAAACGCGCGGCAGTCCGTGCAGCATGTAGGTGAAGAGCGAGGTGCTTTGCTTCGCGGCGGGGTCGTAGGTGTTCTGCACGAGATAGTCGTTCAGGTAGTAGCGCGACGCGCCGTTATCGAGCACTTGCAGGATGCCGAAGTTCGAGTTGCCGTAGAATTTTTCCTCCGCGCGCGCGTGACGAAGATTGTCCCGCCGCACCCCGGCGTAACCCAGCGCCACCGTGCCGAGGAGCAACAGCACCACTGGCGCAATCGAATCTTTCTTCCCGCGCCACACGATGAAGTGAACCAGTGAAATGATCGTGAGCAGCAGCGCGAGCAGATACATCGTCCACGAGTTCGGCAGGAACGGAATGAGCACGTAGCCGATGAGAATTGTTCCCGCAAAACTGCCGAAGGTGCTGATGGCCGTGAGCCGTCCCATGTTGCCGCCCACGTCGCCGATTTGCGAGGTGAGCATCCGCACGAAGAACGGCCCGGCCATCGCCAGCAGCGCGAGCGGGATGAAATACAGCGCCATCGAGGCGAGCAACGAGCCGAGCGCGAACGACTTCACGCTCAGGCACGCGTAGGCCACCGGCTCGACCACCGCGACCGTGAGCGCAAGATACGCCGCCGCCGCGAGAATCGCCCAGTAGAGCGGCGTGACGCGCGGCGATTTGTCCACCAGCCGTCCGCCGACGTAGTAGCCGAACGCGAGCGCGATGAGTGCCACGGCGATTTGCGCCGTCCAGACGAAGTGCGACGTGCCGACGTAAGGCGAGAGCATTTTCGCGCCGAGGATTTCCACGATCATGATCGCCCCGCCGGTGATGGACGCGGTGAAGTAAAAGTAGCGGCGCTGCGCGGCGCACAATCCGGCTGGCTCGGGGACGTTCGGCTTTTTCACGCGCGGGGTTCTAGCAGTTCAATTCCGAAGTCAAAAGCGGTTTGCGCGCGACGTGGTAGAACTGGTCGCGCTGCGACCAGTCGGGCCGCGCAGAGCGGCCCGACGGAAGGCCCGGCGCTTTCGTTGAATCTTACGCCGCCCGGGCCGCCCGCTCTGCGCGGGCGGAATTGTCGCAGCGCGACAATTTCCACCAGCCTCTCGCTCACGGCCACCGCACCGACAGCGTGCCGAAGAGGACGTGCGCGGTGTAGTCGTTGAAGCCCTGCGCCGTCGGCTCCTCGTAGCGGTAGAAACCATATTGCGCGCCCACCACCGTGTTCTTGCTCAGACGATGCGAGATGCCGAACTGCACGCCGTGCAAATCATAATCCATCCCCAGCGGCACGCCCGCCGACTGATGCTGGCCGAAGCGTGCCGTGGAAAAATTGTAGCTCGCGCTCAAGTCCGTGTTCGCGCCCGCAGCGTAAGTGGCGCGGGTCATCACGCTGTAAAGATCGCCGCGATACGTCGCGACCGCTGCGCTGCCTTGGTCTTCGGTGCGCGTGCGCGACGGCTGATAAGAAAGCGTGGTCGCCAGACTCCACCGTCGTGCGGGCGTGATGGTGAGGTTCGCGCTGTACGTGGCGAAATCGTATTCGCCTGCGAACACTGTGCCGCCCGGAGCTTGCGCCCCGATGGTGCGCGTCGGGTCGGTGGTGGTGTGATAATCCGTAACGCCGAGTTGATAACTGAGCGTGGTGCGCAGCCACGTCGCCGGGCGCAGCGTCAGGCGCGCTTCCACCAGATCGCTCACGCTCTGCCGCGCGCGAATGAAGGCCGGGTAGCCGTCGCCGGGCGAACCGTGCGGTTGCTCGTCGCGCTCGTCGTCGTAGTCGCTCTCGTGGCGGCGATGCTGATAGCTCGCGTGCAAGGCCGCCCAGCGCAGCGGCGAGACGTGAAAGCCCGCGAGGTAATTCTCCCAATCAATCCGCGCGTCCGTGTCGCGCAGAAAATCATCGCCGCCAAATTGTTCCTCAAACTTCCCGCTGCGCTCCTGCCGCCAACGCGCCTCGGCGAAGAGCGTGGTCATCGGAATCGTCGTGTAGCGCAGCGTGAACTGCTCCTCGACCGTCGTGCGATCAATGTCGTTCCGCACCAGGCCCGGCGCGTCCGGCAGGCCCGTGCTCGGGTCGTTTGGATCACCGCTGCGATAGTTCGCGTCGCCGTAGCCGGTCTGCTCCGACCATTCGCTGAGCACGCCGAGCGCGGCGGTGAAGCCCGCCCACGGCCCGGCCAGCACGTTCGCATTCAGGACGTGCGCGGACTCTTTCAACACGATGTCATTCGCGGTCCAAAAATTTCCCGCCGCCGGACGGCCCGCGCCATCCACGCTCGTTTGATCGAACGTCGCATCCGCGCGGAAGTGGCTGAACAAGTAGCCCGCCGAGACCAGCAGCCAGTCCTTGAGGGATTTCTCGCCGTGCAGCGCGTTCGCGAACTGCACCTGATCCTGCGACTCGCGCGTGAGCGTGAACACGGACGGATACGCCGCGCCCGCGGGAAACTCGACGGCGTTGGCGCGCACGCTTTCCAAATCCGAAAACTCCGCACGCAAGTTGTCCTCCACGCGCACGCCCGCGATCTCGTGCGACACGTCGAGGCGCACGACGTGCGTCTCCTCATCCACGGCGCGGCGCGCGGGATAAATGTTCCGCGTGACCGGGCCGCTGCTGGTGTCTTGCGTGACTGGCCCCCATTGCTGCGTGGCTTCGTCGCCATGCTTGAAGTGCAACTCGTAGCCCAGCACCGCGCGCGGCCAGTCGGGGCGCGTCAGCCCAAATTCGATGAAGGCTTTGCCGAGGTCTGTTTCGAGGTCGTCGTCGAGCGAGTAAAGATTCCGCACCGCTGTCGAGAAACCGTTCGGCTGAAAACGATGATACGGGCCGTTGTCGTTGTCGTAGCGGCGGAACACCTCGAAGCCGCCGCGCGCGAACCACTCGTCCGGCTTCCGCAAATCGAGCGTGACCTTGTAGTCGTCGGTCATGGCGTGGCCGGTCACGGTTACGTTCACGCCATCGCCGCGCTTCTGCTCGACGCGAAAATCCGAGACGCCCGCGCTGAAGCCGCGACGCACCCACTGATGCTCTTGGAACTGTCGCGCGTTCCCGCTCACCGTCACGTAGCGCACGGCGGGCGTGAACGAAAACTGCGGCTGCTGCGCCGCATAGATCGCGTCGGCATCGAGCTTCTCCCACGCCGCGCCCTGATCAATCCACGCGCGGAGCAGCGTGACTTGCTCGCGCCTGAGCGGGTCGCCTTTGCCTTCCGGCGGCATTTCCATGTCGGGCACGAGGCGCGCCACGTAATGAATCAGCGGACTCTTCGCGCTGTCGCCGGGGAAAATGTCCACGCCCTCATTGCCGCCGCGCAACGCCGTCTCGCGCGTGGCGAGCGAGAAGCGGCCCTTGGGTTTCTCCGCGCCGTGACAGCGCAGGCAGGAATTTTCAAAAATCGGTTTGATGTCGCGCGCGAAATCCACGGGGGCGGTGGAGGCAGGAGGAAGTTTGGTTAAATCAATCTCCGCGGCGTAAAGAATGAAAAATGAAAAATGAAAAATGAAAAATGCCGAGAGCACCCGGATGGAACGGAGCGCCGGCTTCCAGCACGGCACGTTGGAAGCCGGGCTGGACGAACGCGCCGT
>JANOAY010000018.1:0-3960 GCA_031411375.1 Pedosphaera sp.
ACGCCTTAACCGCTTGACGAACAAAAGCAAAACGCCTCGTAGTTGCTGGATGATTTCACTGCGCGCGACCCTGCTGCTGACCTGGGTTCTTTGGCCCGGCGCGCTCCACGCCCAGGTTCTCCCGCCCATCCCGGCGGCCCCGGATCAGGAGCGCAAGCTGCCGGCTGCGCCGCGCCTCTTCGTCCGGGAATTCCAGTTTGAAGGTCATCGCGCGTTTTCTGATTTGGAACTCCAGCAGGTGACCGGGTCTTTCACCAACCGCGAACTCAGCATCGAGGATTTGGAACTGGCCCGGCGCGCGGTGAGTTTGTTTTACGTCCAGCGCGGCTTCGTCAACTCCGGCGCGCTCATTCCCGATCAAGACCCGACCAACGGGATCGTCCGCCTCCAGATCGTGGAAGGCGTGCTGACCGGGATGGAGTTGAGCGGCAACCGCTGGCTGCGCGACCGCTACATCACCAACCGGTTGCAACGCTGGTCCGCCACGCCGCTCAACCTCAACCAGTTGCAGGAGGGATTGCAGTTGCTCCGCCAGAATCCCAACGTGCAGCAGATCAACGCGGAACTGAAACCGGGCACGGCCCCCGGCGAGGCCGTGCTGGATGTCCGGGTGGTGGACAAGCAGCCGTTTCGCCTCGGACTTCAGGCGGACAATCAGCGCCCGCCCAGCGTGGGCGCGGAACAGCTCTGGGCCTTGGCCTCCGTGGAGAACCTCACGGGAAACAGCGACCGCCTCGATCTGAAATACGGGATCGCCAACACCGTCGCGGACAATGACGTGGAATTCTCCGGCACCGACAATCTCGCGGGCAGCTACACCTTGCCGCTGACTCGCTACGACACCACGCTCGGCCTGCACGCCAGCCGCCTGAACTCCAGCCTGATCGAGGAAACATTCGAGCCGCTGGACATCGAGAGTTTGACCACCAGCTACGGCGCCGTCTTGCGCCAGCCGGTTTATCAGACGGCCAAACAGGAACTGGCGGTCTCGCTCGGTTTCGATCATCGCCGGAACGAAAGTTTTCTGCTTGGCGAACCGTTCAGTCTTTCTCCCGGAGCGGTGGATGGGGAAACCATTGTCTCGGTCTTGAGGTTTTCCCAAGAGTGGCTGCATCGCGGGCCGAACCATGTCCTCGCGTTGCGCTCCACCTTCAACTTCGGCCTCGATGTGCTAGGCGCGACCGATGGCCGGGACAGTGCCGGTGAAAGCATCGGCACCGGCAGCGGAAGCTCCGAGTATGCGGACGGGAAATTTTTCTCCTGGCTCGGTCAGGCGCAATACGTCCGGCGGCTGTTCAACACCCAGAACGAACTCGTTCTGCGCGTGACCGGCCAGTACACCGACGAGCCGCTGCCCGCGCTCGAGCAATTCAGCGTCGGCGGCCTCGAGACTGTGCGGGGCTACTTGGAGAACCAGCTCGTGCGCGACCGAGGGATCGTTTCGTCGGTGGAGTTTCGCGTGCCGGTCTGGTTCAACAAAACCGGCGCGGGCATTGTGCATCTGGCTCCGTTCTATGATTTCGGCGGCGCGTGGAACGTGGATGATTCCACACGCCCGAACACCATTTCCAGCGTCGGGCTGGGGCTGCTGGTCGCGCCCAACAAACACTTCTCCGCGCAAATCTACTGGGGCCACGCGCTGCGCAACATTGACACCTCGGACAACTCAGGACTGCAAGAGAGCGGCTTTCATTTTAAGCTCAACGTGATGGCTTTTTAGTCCGCGCCGCGCCTGAAAATTCCGCGAAGACAAATCAGAGCTGAAGAGTTGTGGCCCGGTTGAAGTCAATGCACGGTGGCCGCGAGGTTCGGCCCAGTGGAACTGATTAAACTGAAAAAGCCATGATGCTTCCAAGCGGCACAATGTTGGGCCGGTACCGGATCGAGGAGGAGCTGGGCCGGGGCCAGAGCGGCGTGGTCTATCGCGCCTTCGACACCGCCATCGAACGGGACGTGGCGATCAAATGTCTGCGCACGCCGGCTCCGCAACCCGGACCGCACGGAACGCAGCCGGTCATGGGCGCGCAATTCGACGAGGCCAAGGTGATTGGCCAGTTGAATCATCCGCACATCACGGCCGTGTTCGACATGGGCCATGCCGAGCGGCTGATCTACATCGTCATGGAACTGGTCCAAGGCGAGACGTTGAAGGCCAAACTCACGCAGAAGCCGGCGGATCCCGCTTTGGTGCCGCAGATTCTCAACTACATCGTGATGGTGGCCCGGGCGCTCCACTACGTGCATCAGCGGGGCATCCTCCACGGCGACATGAAGCCGGCCAATCTCATCGTCACACCGCAAGGCACGCCGAAGATCATGGACTTTGGAGTGGCCCGGCGCAGTCAGGAACACAGCTCGGCAGCATGGAAACTGGCGGCGGAAAACGAGATCTGGGGCACTCCGGCGTATCTGGCTCCGGAGCGATTGGTGGCCAAGGAAATCGATGCGCGCGTGGATGTTTTTTCCCTGGGCGTGGTCGCTTACGAATGGCTGTCCGGCGGCCAGCCTTTCCGGGGCGACAGTGTCGAGTCGATCCTGCACGCGGTGACGCACAGCACCCCGCCCTCTTTGAGCAAGCTCGGCCCTTTCGATGCGGAACTTTCCTCCGCCCTAGATCAGGCTCTGGCCCGGGATCCGGCGCAGCGATTTGCGTCGGCGGACGCCCTGGCCGATGCCTTGGAAATCTGCCAGGAGCAATGGTTCAAACAGGCTGAGACCAACGATACGCCCGGCTCCGGCGGACGCACCAAGGCCAAGTCCTTTCCCCGCCTCCAGAAAGGCCGCAACATGCTTTTTGCCGATTTTAGCGAGACGGATTTTGCCGACGTTATGCAAGTGTCCCGCCAGCAGACCTACCAGGCCGGTGACACGATCATTCAGGAGGGGGCGGGCGGTTCGGCGATGTATGTCGTAGTCCAAGGACGCGCGTCCGTGCAGAAGATGTCAGGGGCGAAGCCGGTCGAAATCAAGCAGGTCACCAAGGGCGAATGTTTCGGAGAGATGGCGATCATCAGCCAGATGCCGCGTTCGGCTTCAGTCGTGGCCTTGCAAGAGACCGAGGTCATCGCCATCTCCGGCGCGGTTCTTCGATCCGCCAACCAGCTTCTGTGCATGAAGCTCTATCGCAACATCGCGTCACTGCTGGCGGATCGGGTCCGCCAAAGGGATGAGCAAGTCGTGGATTTGCTGGGCCACGATCCGGAGCAAAAGCCGGCGAAAAAATTCTTCCCGTTTTGGTGAGCGCCCAGGCCGTGCGTCGCCGGCTCTAAATTACTTGGCGTCCTCGGCCTTCGCCGCTCCGTTCAATCCCACTTGGCGGAGCAACTCGGCGCGCGTCTGGCGCAACGCCTTGTTCTCGGGCTGCGCCTCGATCTGATCCGACAGCACGGTCAACGCGTCATACCAAATCCCGGCCTCAGCGTAGAGGCTGGCGAGCGATGCGGGCGCGGCCTGGGAGATTTTCCCCTTCAATTCCGCGACCGGGGCCACGCGCTTAATGGCGCCGCTGGCGACCAGGTCGGTCGAGCGGTTGTCGGCATCGGTGATCAGCGCCACGACCCACTGGTATTCCACGTCGGGTTCCAGTTTCACGCCGTGATCCGACAGCTTTAACCGCTGGATGCCGGCCTTGTTCGCACGCTCGAATTTCACCTGGACGAGCGGCTTGACTTTGTTCTGTTGAAGTAACGTCAGTTCGAATTTGGCGTCCGCTGGTTTGGATTGATACCAGAACAACGACGGCTGTTCCTGAGTCGTCGTGCCGATGTCGTCCGGCGCCAGCACGTCGAGCGTGACTGCGGCGTCGCCCGTGCCGCGCGAACCTCCCGTCACGCGCACCGAGGCCGCGCCCGATGTTGGCGGCCGGAATCTGACGCCGGACTGAACATTGGATGAAGTGCCGGTCGAGGGTTTGGTGGTGACCGACTGAGCTGCGGCATCTTTGACTCCAAAGGGGCCAGC
>JANOAY010000019.1:0-2180 GCA_031411375.1 Pedosphaera sp.
ACCTCGAAGTGCCGCAAGGCATGCGCAACAAGGCCGAGTTGCGCGCCATGCAGAAGATGCTGCAATGGCGCCAAGCGACGATGCTGCTCGTCACCGAGGCCATTCGTCCGCTGGTCATGAACCGCGCCACCGCTTCGCAGATCGCGCACACCGCCACGGCCAACGGCATGAGAACTCTCCGCCACGACGGCTGGACGAAAGTGAAGGCCGGCATCACGACCATCGAGGAAGTGCTGCGCGTCACGCAGACCGAAGAACACATGAAATCACTCGTCGAGGACAACGCCACCCAGATGTGGGTGAAGAGCTAGTATGGCACGTTGGAACTCCGCGAACGTCCTGCAACTGGCAGGCGACCAGAAACGAATCTGGCAGTTTAACATTCGCGGCGACGGCCCCAGCCTGTCGCGCGAGGAAACGAAACTCCCCACGGAATCGCTCCCGGCCAAGCTCGTCAGCAAGGACTGGCAGACGCTGTACCAGCCGAAGCTGAACGTCGCGTGGCTCCCGGCGGACAAGGCGTTCCTGCGCGTGCTGCAACTTCCGCCCGCCGACAACATCGAGGAGACGACTTCGATGATTGATTTGCAGTTGGAGAAAATTTCTCCGCTGCCGGTCACGCAGATCGTGTGGACGTTTGAACTGCTGCCGCAACGCGCGGGGCAGGCGCAGACCGCCATCGTGGTCATCGCACCGCGCAATCTCGTTGAAGATTTTCTTGGCAAGCTGGAGGGCGAAAGTTTTCTCGCCGACCGTTTGGAAATTCCGTTCCTCGATCAATTGCTCGCCACAAAGATTGATGCGGATGGCGTGTGGATTTACCCCGGCCTCGGCGTGGCGCCCGACAATTGCGTCGTGGCGTGGTGGTATGGCGGCGTGTTGCAGAACGTGTCGTTGCTGCACTTGCCCACGGAGGAGCGCGGGCAATTTCTCCGCGACCAGATCGCGCAGATGGCGTGGGCGGGCGAGTTGGAAGGCTGGATCACTTCGACCCCAAAACGGTTTCTGATCGCCGATGGCGAAACGGCCAGCACCTGGCTCCCGCTCATGCAAGAAGGCACCGACCAGCGCGTGGAAGTGATCGCGCCCCTGCCCTCCGCCGAACTCGCGAAGCTGACCGCGAAGCGCGCCACGCGCGAGAAAGCGCCCTCGGGCCTCGTGCCGGCGGAGTTCACTGCGCGCTACCGGCAGCAGTTTGTGGATCGCATCTGGATGCGGAGCCTTTTTGGAATCGCGGTGTTGTATCTCCTCGGGGTGTTCATCTACCTCGCGTTTGTGCAATACAAAGATTACGAAGTTACCAAGACGGAGCAGCGGGCACGTGACCTCGCGCCGGGCTACACGAACGCGCTGCGGCTGCGCGACCAGGTGCGCGTGATGCAGGACCAGTTGAACCTCCAGTTCGCCGCGCTCGAAAGCTACAAGGCCATTGCCACGGAAGTGCCCGAAGGCATCCAGGTGGACGGCATCAACTTCAGTCGCGGCCGTTCCATCTCGCTCTTCGGCACCGCGCCGGCGGATGCGGCGACGAAGATCAACGAGTTCAGTGAGAAACTGCACGCGCTGACTTCGGACGGTCTGCCGCTCTTCAAATCTGGCCCGCCGCCCTCGTGGACCCGGCGCGGCACAGACGCGACCTGGAACCTCGCGCTCGAACTCACGAAAGGAGAGGGCGAATGAAAAAGTCACTCTTCGACAAGCTGAATTTGCGTCCGAACGAGCGTCGCCTCGTCATCATCGTGCTCATCGTGGTGTTCATTATTTTGAACTTCATCTTCGTGTGGCCGCGCTTCGGCGACTGGGGGAAGATCAAAGCCCGCCGCACCATTGCCGAGCAGCAGATCGCGCAGTTCGACCGCGAGATCGCGAACACCAAGGGCTACCAGATGAAGATGAAAGACCTGGAGACGCAGGGCGCGGCGGTGGCCTCTGAGGAACAGGCCGTGAAGCTCTCGACCACCGTGCAGAACCAGGCGGCGTTGAGTGGCGTGCAAGTCAACCGCTACGACCCCGTGCGCGCCACTTCGCTGTCCATTGGCGGCAAGACCAACCAGTTCTTCGAGGAGCAGAGCGGCATCATCAACTTTGTCGCGGAAGAAAAGGCGCTCGTGGATTTCCTCTACAGCCTCGGCACCGGCGGCTCGCTGATCCGCGTGCGCAGCATGACGCTGAATCCTGAC
>JANOAY010000020.1:0-2256 GCA_031411375.1 Pedosphaera sp.
CATCGGTCTGCAAGCCCATCGCGAATTCGTGGAAGTGCTCGGTGACTTGATGGTCGTTGTTGAAGCTCTCGATGAAGTCCGTCTCGCCATCGCCATTCAGGTCGCGCAGGCGCACGAGCTGATCGCGGCAGGTGATGAACAAGTCGTCGCCACGAAACTTCACACCGAGCGGCTGAAAGAGTCCGCTCGCGATGCGCCGCCAGCGCAGCGGCGCGGGCGCAGCCGCCATCACCCCGTCCACCCGCCAGACATCGCCGTTCCAGGTGGCCACGATGGCAGCCTTGCCGTCCGGCGTGAAATCAAAGCCACCGAGTCGCATCCAGCTTTGCCACGGATTCTCCGCCGGCAAGGCGGACGGCGCGTTCATCGCCGACACGTTTCCGTTGCCGACGGAGAATCCGTGGCAAAGCTGGATGCGCCCCGGCGGCTTTGATTTCACGCCCGACGGCAAGGCCGCCATCGTGGTCACCTGGAACGGCGACGTGTGGCGCGTGGACGGCGTGATGGCGGCTGCGCCTGCGCCGTTGCGTTGGCGGCGCATCGCGAGTGGATTGTTTCAGCCGCTGGGCGTGAAGTTTCGTGGCGACGAACTGTTCATCACCTGCCGCGATCAGTTGGTGCGGCTGCGCGATCTGAATGGCGATGGCGAGACGGACTTCATCGAGAGCTTCAACAACGACCATCAGGTCACCGAGCACTTCCACGAATTCGCCATGGGCTTGCAGACCGATGCGGCGGGGAATTTTTACTACGCCAAGTCCGGTCGCCACGCGCTCGATTCGGTGGTGCCACACCACGGCACGCTGCTGCGCGTGAGCGCCGATGGCGCGCGCACGGACATTCTTGCCACGGGTTTCCGCGCCGCGAACGGTGTGTGCCTCAACGACGACGGCACGTTCTTCGTCACCGACCAGGAGGGTTTCTGGACTCCGAAGAACCGCATCAACCGCGTCAAGACCGGCGGCTTCTACGGAAACATGTTCGGCTACTCGGCCGTGACGAACACGTCCGACTCCGCGATGGAACAGCCGATGGTGTGGATCACGAACGCCAAGGATCGCAGCCCGGCCGAACTCCTCTGGGTGCCGAAGAACGCCTGGGGTTCGCTCAGCGGATCGTTGCTCAACCTCAGCTACGGTACCGGTCGCGCGTTCATCGTGCCGCACGAGGAAGTCGGCGGCCAATGGCAGGGCGCGGTGTGCGAATTGCCGATGCCGGCCTTCGCCACCGGCATCATGCGCGGACGCTTCGGCAGCGACGGTGCGCTCTACACCTGCGGCATGTTCGGCTGGGCTGGCAACGCAGCGGCACCGGGTGGTTTCCATCGCATCCGTCGCAATGAAAAACCAGCGCACGTTCCGCTCGCTGTCCACGCTGCGAAAGGTTCGCTGACCGTGACCTTCAGCGAGGCGCTCGATCCCGCGAGTGTGAACGCCGACGCCTTCGCGCTCAAAGTCTGGTCGCTCAAACGCACCGCCAGCTACGGCTCGAAACATTACGACGAGCATCCGTTGGAAATCACCGGCGCGCGTCTGAGCGCTGATGCCCGCACGCTGACGCTCAATAGCGCGGCGCTCGCGCCGACGCAGTGCTACGAACTTAAGGTGCGGCTTACGGGTGCGGACGGCGCGGCCATTGAGCGCTCCCTGCACGGGACGATTCATCAGTTGTCGGAAAAGTGAGCGCGATGTGAGAGAGCCGGGGTGAGCGAGGCTTTCCCAAAAAGTATTCCAGTTTGTTTTGCGGAAGCTCGCTCTCACCCCGGCCCTCTCCCCCGAGGAGAGGGAGCACCGTTTGTGGCCGCGCGATGAGATTTAGCCGGCTGGGTTGGAGCAGGCGCAACCAATGCGGCGAAGAATTTTCTCAACTGCTCCCACCGCTCACTGCGCCGTCCAGCCGCCGTCAATCACGATGTCCGTGCCGGTGATGAAGCCCGCGTGCTCCGAGCAGAGAAACACCGCGAGCTGCCCGATCTCCTTCGGCTGGCCCCAGCGCCCGACCGGAATCTTCGCCAGGAACTGCGCGCGCAACTCCGCGTTCTGCATCAGCGACGCGTTGATCTCCGTGTCATACACGCCGGGGCTGATCCCATTCACCGTGATGCCATCACTCGCCAGTTCGAGCGCGAGCGAGCGCGTGAAGCCGAGCAGTGCCGTCTTGCTCGCCGAGTAGGCCGTGCGCCCCGGCAGCGAGATATGCGACATCATCGAGGTCATGTTGATGATGCGCCCATAGCCGTGCCCCTTCATCAGCGGC
>JANOAY010000021.1:0-3677 GCA_031411375.1 Pedosphaera sp.
GCGGGAAACGAAATCGAAGCAAAGCAAAATGAAGCCAAACTCCAATGATGAAGTTGTTCAAAGAACTGGTAGGGACGAAGTAACGGCTGATGCGCACCTGTCGCGCGTGATCAAAAATTTTATGAAAGCCCGAGACATCGAGAAAACTTATCCCGCCCGCGCGCTGGCCGCGAAGCTCCGCCGTTGGGCGGATGCCTTGGAGGCGGGGCGTCCGTTCACCATCCAGGTGGCGGGCGAGAAATTGCACGTTCCGGCGGACGCGCGGTTCAGCATCGAGCACGAACGCCAGGGCGGTGAGGAGGAGTTGGAGTTCCAACTGCACTGGAAAAGCCGGTAGTTGGGCAGCCGTGCCGGCTGGCGGTTCTTCAGCCGAGACGGCGAAAGGACGGGTGGCAGGCGGGACGCCTGCCCCACTAAAATTGGTCGCAGCGCGACCGGTTTCACCAAGCATTCTGAAAACTTCGCTTGAAGCTCCGGCGCTCGTGGCCGTCAATTGAACCCAAGAATCAATCAACGCATGAACGCCATTTACCGCCGTGACTTCATCAAGCGCGTGGGCCTGTCCGCCGCGTCGCTGCCCTTTCTTATCGGCCTGCCGAGCCTTGGGCTGGCCGCGCCCGCGCGTCCGCGCCAGCGGCTGGTGGTGATGTTCAGCCCGAACGGGACCATTCCCACGGAGTATTGGCCGGATGAAATCGGCGCGGACTTCAAGCTGAAGCGAATCCTTGAACCGCTTGCGCCCTACAAAGACCGGATGCTCACGCTCAAGGGCCTGAGCAACAAAGTGCGCGGCGATGGCGACGGTCACATGCGCGGCATGAGCTGTCTGCTCACGGGCATTGAGTTGTTCCCCGGCAACATTCAGGGCGGCTCGGACACGCCGGCGGGCTGGGCCAGCGGCATCTCGATTGATCAGGAGATCAAAAACTTTTTTCAGAGCAAGGAAGAGACGCGCACGCGCTTTGGCTCGCTGGAATTCGGCGTGGGCGTCACCGACCGCGCCGATCCCTGGACGCGCATGAGCTACGCCGGGCCGAACCAGCCCGTCGCGCCCGTGTCCGATCCGTATCAGATGTATCAAAAGCTCTACGGGCAGTTGAAGGACAAGGAGAGCCTGCAAAGCGTGCTCGACGACGTGCAGGCGGATTTGAAGAAGGTGAGCAAGCTCATCAGCGCGGAAGACCGGCGCTTGATTGACCAGCACCAGTCGCTGGTGAAGCAGATGGAGAAGGAAATTAAAATTGCCTCCGCGCAAAAACTCCGTGTCGCGCCGCCGACGTTTGCCGAGGGCATTGCCGACCAGAACGACAACGTGCCGCGCCTGAGCCGCATGCAGATTGACTTGCTCGTGAACAGTTTTGTGAACGACATGGCGCGCGTGGCCACGCTGCAATACACCAAGTCCGTGGGCATGGCGCGCATGAAGTGGCTCGACATCAACGACGGCCACCACGCGCTCTCGCACGAGCCGGACAAGAACGTGGAAGCCATCGAGAAGCTCACGAAGATCAACACCTGGTTCGCGGGCGAACTGCGTTATCTCGCGGACAAGCTCGCGAGCACGCCGGAACCGGGCGGCGAAGGCTCGATGCTCGACCACACGCTCATCGTGTGGACGAACGAGCTGGGCAAGGGCAGTTCGCACACGCTGGACAATATTCCGTTCGTGCTGCTCGGCGGCGGGTTTGGTTTCCAGATGGGCCGCGCGCACGACTTAAAGAAGACCGCGCACAACCGCCTGCACCTCGCGCTCGCCCACGCCGTCGGGCATCGTATTGAGACGTTCGGCAAGAAGTCACTGTGCGAGGGCGGGGCGTTGAGTTTGGGTTAGGGATGGCGTGTCATCCAAGGAGTGAACGCGGAACCCAAAACAAAAAAACAGCCACACTCTGGACGGTGTTGTTTTTAAGCGCGGTTGCTGGAGTGTTACTCGCGCTGTTTACAAAGGGATGTCTGACGCCTTGATTTCAGAGCATCGAGAGGCTGGGAGTTTTCAAGTCACCAAGCCCTACACCTCCCAGCATCCCGACCCGATTTGCTTCGGCGCGGGCGAGCCAGTGCGGGTGCTGCGAGGTGACACGGAATTCCCCGGCTGGTTTTGGTGTCGTGCGTCGTCGGGCCAGGAAGGCTGGGTCCACCGCCCTTTCTCACGGCGGAGGCCGGGGACACCACCAGCACGCAGCCTATTCCGCGAAGGAACTGACCGTGTTCATCGCTTCGACGGCGCGGTCGCGAAGGTGAAACCTCCAAGTCGCCGTGTTAGGCCAAGCGCGCTTTTTCAAACAGGCCCTTAAGAACTTACTTCCCCGCCTGAATCTTCAGCAGATGTTCCGCCGTGCGGAGGTAGAGCGCGCCATCCCCAATCGCATACGAGGCGAGCGTGCGTTCCTTCACGTCGTTCTTGGCCAGCACCTCGAAGGTCTGGCCCGGCTTCAGCACCGTGCCCACGCCTTCTTCGTTCTGCGTGTAAATCTTTCCGTCAGCGAACACGGGCGAGGCGGAGTAGTTGCCGCCGAGGCGTTCGGCGTAGTAGACGGTGCCGGTCTTCGCATCCGCGCAGGTCATGATGCCGGCGTCGGAGACGAAATAAATTTCATCGCCTACGGCCAGCGCGGAGGGCGTGTTCGGCGCGCCTTTGCTGATGCTCCAGGCGATGTGCGTGTCGGTGACGTCGCCGCGTCCGTTCGGGCGCACGGCGTAGAAGGCCGGGCGGTCGTAGGCGCTGGAGAGGAAGAGCAGCCCGTGCGCGAACACTGGGCGCGCGATGACGGAGTAGCCCTCGGCGTAGCGCGCGCGCCACAGCTCGCGGCCCGTCGCCGGGTCGTAGGCATACACGCCCGCGCTGGCGGGGCTGATGATTTGCGCGAGGCCGTCGTTGGTGATGACGAGCGGGGTGCTGAAGGAGAAGGATTTGCTCGCGCCGGAATTGCGCGGGGTGCGCCAGAGCAGTTCGCCGGTCGCCTTGTTGAGCGCGGCAAAGGTGGGTTCCTTCGCGCCATCGCAACTGAAGACGAGGGCGTTCCCGGCGAGGGCAGGGGAGCCGCCGTTGCCGTGGACGGGCGGGAATTTCAGCGCGGTGTTGGTCCAGAGGATGTTGCCCTGCAAGTCCAGCGCGCCGGTGCCGTACGGCCCGAAGTGAACGTAGAGCCGCGTGCCGTCGGTCAGCGGCGTGGGGCTGGCGTGGCTGTTCTTCTTGTGGCCGTTGACGGGCGTGGCGGTGAAGACTTCGTTGTTCCAAATGATTTTGCCATCACGCGCATCGAGGCAGAGGGCGCGCAGGGAGAGGCTGCCGTTCGCGGAAGGCACGGCGGTGGTGAGGTAAATCTTTTCGCGAAAGAGAATCGGCGAAGCCCAGCCCGCGCCGGGGATGGGTTTTTTCCACGCCACATTTTTAGTCGCGTCCCATTCGGTGGGCAGGCCGGTGACGTTCGCGTGGCCTTGTCCGTCCGGCCCGCGAAACTGCGGCCAGTCGGCGGCGACGGCGGCGAGCGAGAAGAAAAGCAGTGCGAGCAGTGAGAACGGAGCGCGGCTGTGGCGCAGCCCAGCCTCAGCACGTTGGAAAATTCGTCGCGCGCGATTCCAGTCGAGGCCGCTGCGGCTGGGCTTCGCCACAGCCGCGCTCCGGGGAGCGATAGGTTGATTCTTCATCATTTCAAATCGTAGAAGCGCCACGAGGG
>JANOAY010000022.1:0-2131 GCA_031411375.1 Pedosphaera sp.
CGCCAGCGCTGGTGTTCCTGAAGATGCCGCCGCAGTGGGAGAAGGCGATTCAAGGGGCGATCATTCTGCTGGCAGTCACGGCAGATGGATGGCGCACAAGAAAGGGAAACCACGGATGAAAACGGATGGACGCGAATTCAATTTGAGGGCGTTGCTTCGCTTCGAGACGATGCTGATCTTCGTGCTCGCCATCGAATGCCTCATCTTCACCCGCACTGGGACGAACTTCGCCACACAAGGGAACGCGCTGGAGATTCTGAAATTCTCCGTCGAGATCGGGCTGCTCGCGCTGGTGATGACGCCGGTGATTCTCACGGGCGGAATTGATCTGTCGGTCGGCTCGCTGCTCGGGCTGTGCGCGGTGTGCTTCGGAAAATTCTGGCGCGACGCAGGACTGGACTGGCCGCTGGCGGCGGTGTTGACGCTCGGCATCGGCGCGCTGGCGGGCGGCGTGAATGCGTTGCTCATCACGCGGCTGAGGTTGCCTCCGCTGATTGTGACGCTCGGCAGCTTTTCGCTTTTTCGCGGCCTCGCTGAGGCGCTCACGCGCGGCACGGACAACTTCACCGGCTTTCCGCCGGACTTCCTCGCGTTCGGGCAAGGCTATCACGGCGGAATCATTCCGGCGCAGGTGCCGGTGTTCGCAGTCGTGGCGGTCGCGGTGTGGTTGCTGGTGCATCGCACGACGTTCGGGCGGTCGTTCCGCGCGATTGGTTTTGCGCCGGAGGGCGCGCGCTACGCCGGGCTGCCGGTCGAGCGGCGCATCGCGCTGGCCTACGTTTTGTCCGGCGTGGTCGCGGCGCTGGCGGCGATGATTTACGTGGCGCGCGTCGGGCAGGCGAAGGCGGACGCGGGCACGGGCTATGAACTGCTCGCCATCACGGCGGTGGTGCTCGGAGGCACGAGCATCTTCGGCGGCATCGGCACGGTGCAAGGGACGCTGCTCGGCGTGGCCACGCTGGCGGTCTTGAAGAACGGGCTGCAACTTTCGGATCAACCGAGCGAACTCGCGGGCATTCTCACGGGCGCATTGCTGCTCGTCGTGCTGGCGGGCGAGGCGGCGTTCAAAAAATTCTCGGCGCGGCGCGTTCCTTCCGCGATTCTCCCGACGAAACCAAATTCAACGCCATGAAATCATTCGCGCTCGCGCTCGTGTTCTGTCTCGGCCTGTTCGCCGGTTGCAAACCTTCCGCGCCCTCGGCTGGCGGCACATCGGACGCCGCTTCCACCAGCGGCAAGCAACTCACCATCGCCTTCATGCCCAAGAGCAAGGGCAATGGCTACTTCATCACCTGCCGCGCAGGCGCGGAGCACGCGGCGAAGGATTTGAACGTAAAGCTGCTTTACGACGGGCCGACGGAAACCGATCCCGCCAAGCAGAATGAAATTGTGGAGACCTGGATCACACGCGGCGTGGATGTCATCGCGGTGGCCTGCGAGAACCGCGAGGGCATCTCCACGGCGCTCCGCAAGGCGCAGGCGAAGGGCATCAAGGTCATCACTTACGATGCGGACGCGCTGCCGGACGCGCGGAGTTTTTTTGTGAATCAGGCCACGCCCGAAGGCATTGCCAACGCGTTGATGGACGAGGCCGCGCGGCTGCTCGGAGGCTCCGGTGATTACGCGATCATCACTGCCAGCCTCACGGCGGGAAACATGATCGAATGGCAGAAGGGCATCGAGAAACGCAACGCGGAGAAGTATCCCAACATGAAGCGTGTGGCGTTGCGCCCTTGCGATGACTTGAAGGACAAAGCCTTTGCCGAAGCCACGGCGATTATGAACGCAAACCCGGGCGTCAAGCTGTTGATGAACATTTGCTCTCCCGCCGTTCCTGGAGCCGCCGAAGCGGTGAAGCAAGCGGGCAAGGTCGGGCAGGTGAAGGTCATTGGCCTTGGGCTGCCGAGCGAGAACAAGCGCTACGTGAAGGAGGGCGTGACCGACACGGTGATTCTCTGGAAGGTGCAGGATCTCGGCTATCTCACAATTGAAGCCGCGGCGGCGCTGGCTAAAGGCGAGTTGAAGGCGGGCGCGACCAGCTTCAAATCGAAGCGCGCTGGCGAGGTGAAGATCGCCGGCGACAACATTCTCCTCGGCGAGCCGTTCAAGTTCACGAAGGAGAACATCGAAC
>JANOAY010000023.1:0-2733 GCA_031411375.1 Pedosphaera sp.
AGCTTCAACCTCGACGGCACGAACATCTACATGGCGATGGCCGCCGTCTTTCTCGCGCAGGCCACGAACACGCCGCTCGGTCTCCCACAGCAGATCGCTTTGCTGCTCGTCGCCATGATTACCTCCAAGGGCGCGAGCGGCGTGACTGGCGCGGGCTTTGTCACTCTGGCTGCGACGCTCGCCGCCGTGCCCAGCATTCCGATTGCCTCCCTCGCGCTGCTCATCGGCATTGACCGTTTCATGAGCGAATGCCGAGCGGTCACGAATCTCATCGGCAACGGGGTGGCGACCGTGGTGATCAGCCGCTGGGAAGGGGAAGTTACGAAAGAGACGTTGCGCGAGCGGTTGCGCGCGAGTGGCTGACGCCGGGACATTTGGTTTTGTCCCTTATTTGTAAAAGCGCCGGAGCGCGGACTTTCCAGTCCGCAGTAATGTTCGCATGGAGAGGGCGCAAGAGCTTGCGGACACTGTTCTGTTTTTCACGCTGCTGCGGGTTGGAAAACCCGCGCTCCGCCAACCAGGACGCGACTGGAAAATTTTGTCCGCTTTGACCTTTTCGCCCGCCGTCCTTTCGCCCATCCTCCGGCCTCAACAAGCCAAAGCCTATGGACATCGTTTTCAAATGCACCCAGTGCGAGCAGGAGCTTTCCGTGGACGCCTCCGCCGCCGGCGTCGAAATCCAATGCCCGACCTGCAACACCGCGCTCGTCGTCCCCGCCGCGCCGCCGCAGGGCAACCTGAACCCGATGGCCACCTCCGCCGCCGCGCGCGGCGAGCAGCCGCACTTCAAGGTGCCGACCTACGACAAGGCGCCGCCGCCCGCGCCCACCATTGAGAAGCCGCTGGTGCCGCTCGAAGCCGCCGCCAAGCACTCCGACAAGCTGATCAAGGTCAAGACCCTGCGCCACTCGGATCACGTCGAGGTCGGCAAAGATTTGTTCGATGAGCACGTCTCGCAATTCCTCCAGAAGATTGGCGAGACGAACATCGTCAGCATCTCGCCGATTGCCTACACGCACATGGATCTCGCCACGCGCGCGTGGGTGACGGACTATGCGATCTTGGTGGTGTATCGGGGATAGATTTTTCTCACACGGGCGGTGGCCACGGATTCGCCAGTTGCTTTCTCTTTTCGCTGCCCTAGTTTCACGCCCCGATTTCGAAGGCGATGCCCAGCGTCTATATCAAAACCTACGGTTGCCAGATGAACGAGCGTGACAGCGAGGCCGTGGCCGCGCAGCTCGTGGCCAAGGGCTATTCGCTCGCGCCCACCGAACACGTCGCGGATGTCATCCTGCTCAACACCTGCTCCGTGCGCGACATGGCCGAGCGCAAGGCCGTGGGCAAGATGGCCAACCTCGCCGCCGATGTGCGCAAGAACCGTCCCGACGTGGTGCTCGGCTTCATGGGCTGCATGGCGCAGAGCCGGGGCAAGGAGCTGATTGATAAACTTCCCGACGTGGACCTCGTGCTCGGCACGCAGAAGTTTCATCGCGCGGCGGAATACCTCGACGAGATTTTCGCCGGCCATCGCACCAAGATCGTGGATGTGGAGGCAGAGAAGGGGAGCGAGGCCGAAATTCGCCAGCACTTGCTCAACGGCTCGGCGGCGAAATCGGTGACGGCGTTCGTCAGCATCATGCAGGGCTGCAATCAATACTGCACCTTCTGCATCGTGCCTTACACGCGTGGCGAGGAGCGCAGCCGGACGATTCCCGACATCGTCGCGGAGTGTCGTCAGCTTGTGACGCAAGGCGTGCGCGAGATCACCTTGCTCGGCCAAATCGTGACGAGCTACGGCAAGCGCGACTATCCGTTGTTGTTGGGCAAGAGCGCGTTCGTGCAATTGCTCGAAGCGGTGCACGAGATCGAAGGTTTGGAGCGCATCCGCTTCACCTCACCGCATCCGAAAGGCTACGGCGACGATCTCGTCGAGTCCTACGCACGACTGCCCAAGCTCGTCGAGAGCGCGCACATCCCGCTCCAGAGCGGCAGCGACCGGATGCTCAAGGCCATGCACCGCGGCTACACGCGCGAGCGGTTTCTCACCATCATTCGCAAGCTGCGCGCCACGAAGCCGAACATGGGCATCACCACGGACATCATTGTGGGCTTCCCCGGCGAGACGGAGGACGACTTCGAGCAGACGCTTTCCATCTATCGCGAGGCCGACTTCGACAACGCCTACATCTTCCGCTACTCGAAACGCAAAGACACTCCGGCGGCGGACATGCCGGATCAATTGCCGGAAGAAGTGAAGGACGAGCGCAACCAGCGTCTCCTCGCGCTCACCAACGAACTTGGCGCGACCCGCTACGGCGCGCTCATCGGCTCGCGCGTACAAATCCTCGCCGAAGGCCCGAGCAAGCGCCCCGAGCGCATGATGGGCCGCACGCGCTGCGGCAAGATCGTGGTCTTCGACGGCAGCGACCGCCATCGCGGGCAACTGATGGATGTGCAGATCACGCGCGCCGGCTCCTTCACGCTCTACGGTGATCCGGCGGTGGTGGGGATGGAGTGAAATCAAACCGGGACCACGGAGTGTTTCCCGCAGATTCAGGAAGGCCGCCGATGAAGACGTTAATCGGCGGCCTTCCTGAATCTGCGGCAGGCTTTTGGACAGAGTGCAAGTCCGCCCGTGAGGTGGCGATGGACGCGTCCGCATGGTTGAAGACTGAATGCCGTTCTCCCTCTCCGCTGGTGAGGGGAACGGCGTCCACCTTCACCAAAGCC
>JANOAY010000024.1:0-8522 GCA_031411375.1 Pedosphaera sp.
GAACGTCGCCGCCTTCGAGCGGCATCACATTGATCTGACGCGCGAGTTCGAGAAGAACCTCCCCAAGGTGTGCGTGGACCGGCACAAGTTTTTGCAAATCCTCATCAACCTCCTCCGCAACGCCAAGCACGCCATGGAGGACAAGCCCGAGGGCGAACGGCAGATGATCATCCGTGTGGGCCTGGCCGGTCCGGGCCGCGTGAAGATCGTGGTCAGTGACAATGGCATCGGGATTCCGGCGGAGAACCTCGCCAAGATTTTCAACCACGGCTTCACGACCAAGAAAGACGGCCACGGCTTCGGCCTGCACAGCGGCGCGAACGCCGCGAAAGAAATGAATGGCAGCCTCGTCGCCCGCAGCGCCGGCCCCAATCAGGGCGCTGAATTTACTTTAGAACTCCCCACAACCACTACCGAACGCGCACCGGTACAACCCAGACAAGGAACCGTGTGAACGCTCAAGCATTACAACCCAATCGCCGCATCCTGCTCGTGGACGACAACACGAGCATCCATGCAGATTTTAGAAAAATTCTCTGCCCCAGCAACACCAGCACCGCCGCCCTCGATGAAATGGAAGCGGCCCTCTTCGACGACGCCCAGCCGGCGGCCTCCGGCACCGGCTTTACTCTCGACTCGGCCTACCAAGGCCAGGAGGCGCTGGAGATGGTGAAGCAGTCGCTCGCCGAGAACCGCCCCTACGCGATGGCCTTTGTGGACGTGCGGATGCCGCCCGGCTGGGACGGCGTGGAAACCATCGCGCGCATCTGGGAAGTGAATCCTGAACTTCAGATCGTCGTTTGCACCGCCTACTCCGATTATTCGTGGGAGGAAATGCGGAACAAAGTTGGTCAGCCGGACAGCCTGCTCGTGCTCAAGAAGCCCTTCGACAACATTGAGGTGCAGCAGATCGCGCACGCCCTGACCAAGAAGTGGCTGCTCAATCATCAGTCCGCTTTGCAGATGGCGGAACTGGCACGTGCCAATGCATCACTAGCCAGTTCCGAGGAACGCTTCTCGAAGGCGTTCCACGAAAGCCCGGTGCCGAGCGGCATCCAGACCGCTTCGGATCAGCGCTTCGTGGACGTGAACCGGCGTCTCGCGGAGATCTCCGGCTGGAAGCGCGAGGAGATGATTGGCCGGACGGCCTCGGAATTGTTCCTCTGGGAAAAACCTGCGCTGGCCGATCAATGGATTCAAAAACTATCGGGCCAGGAGGCCGTGCGGGATCAAGAAGTTTGCCTTCGGACGCAAGGCGGCGCGTTGCATGAAGTGCTGGTGTCACTGTCGCCGGTCGCCCTCGGCGGCCAACCGCACCTGCTGCTGCTGGCCCAGGACGTGGCGGAACGCGCGCTGATGGAACGCCAGTTGCGCCAGGCCCAGAAGATGGAGGCCATCGGCCAGTTGGCAGCGGGAGTGGCGCATGATTTCAACAACATTCTCACCGTCATCCAGGGACACGCGGGCCTGATGCAGCACACGCTGGACGCCGACAGCCCGCAGCGAAAGCCGCTCGAACAAATCTGCAAATCCTCGGCCCGCGCCGCCGCGCTCATCCGGCAGTTGCTCATGTTCAGCCGCAAGCAGGTCATGCAGTTCCGGTATCTCGATCTCAACGAGACACTGCACGGCGCGACCAAGATGCTCGAACGGCTGGTTGGCGAGCATGTGCAGATTGATTTTCGTCCGCAGGACTCGCTGCCCACGGTTCATGCGGACGCCAGCATGATGGAACAGATCATCATGAACCTCGCGGTCAACGCCCGCGACGCCATGCCGACCGGCGGACGGGTGCTCATTAGCACGACGTTGCAGAAAATTCACCGCGCGGCCTCGCCCATTGATCCCGAACCTCGCGATGGCAGTTTCGTCTGCCTCACGGTCAGCGACACGGGCGTCGGGATGGACACGCAGATTCTCACGCGCATCTTCGAGCCGTTCTTCACCACCAAGGCGGTCGGCAAAGGCACCGGGCTGGGCTTGTCCACGGTGTTCGGCATCGTTCGTCAGCATCATGGCTGGCTGGAAGTGGAGAGCCAGCCCGGCCAGGGCACCACCTTCCGCGTCTATTTTCCCGCCAACCTCCAGAAGGCCGAGCGAACGGAACCGGTCAATGACACCGCCCTGTGCAGCGGACGCGAAACCGTCCTTGTGGCGGAAGACGAGGACGCCCTGCGCGAAATGGTCGCCGAGGTGCTCCGCATCCAGGGCTACAATGTGCTGGAGGCGGCGTCCGGCCAGGCCGCGCTGGAAGTCTGGGAACGCGCCACCTCGCCCGTGGACCTGCTCGTCACCGACATGGTCATGCCGGGCGGCATCATGGGCGGCGAACTCGCGGAACGTCTCATGAGCCAGAGTCCCAGCCTCCGCGTGATTTACACCAGCGGCTACAGCCCCGGCATGGCCGGCCAGGACATCTCGCTCCTCGAGCGGCGCAACTTCCTGCCCAAGCCCTACTCGATTGGGAAGCTCGCGCAATTCGTCCGCGAATGTCTGGATGCGCCGTTGCAGCGGAACTGAACCTTCCCGGCGTATCCGCCACTTCTACTCATCGTTCATAAAACGCCTCGCAGTAGGACAGCAGTTACGCAAACCCGTATCTAGTGTGGTGTCCCACCAAGAGCTGGGCTTATTTTTTGCGCTTGGGTTGCGAACAGCCGGGCTGGATTTGTTCCAAGCGGTTTCGGCAGCGGGCCAGTTTCCCCAAAATCCTTTCCACGCTTGCCATCCACACAAAGGGCTTGGGCTGGGCGTTCTCAGGCTCCTGCTAATCCGCTGACAAACCTCGGCGCGGCTGCTACGGTGCGCGCCATTGATGAGCTTCTTACGAACAGCGCGCGCGCGGGTGGTGGTCGCACTCCTCGGGTGCGGCGTCGTCACGGCGGGCGCGCAGACGCCGGAGGTGCGGGCCTTGTGGGCGGACACGTTTCACGCGGGGATGCGGAACAGCGCGGAGGTCACGACGCTGGTCAACACGGCGCGGAACAACAATTTCAACGCCATCATCGTGGAGGTGCGCAAGCGCGGAGATGCGTATTACAACAGCACCATTGAACCGAAGGCTTCCGATGTTTCGCCGCAGAGTTTTGATCCGCTCGCGGACTTGTTGACCAAGGCGCACACGGGCGGGCGGCGCATCGAGGTCCACGCATGGATGACCACCTACCTGGTCTGGAACAATCAGGGCGCGTCGCCGTCGCAGACGAACCATCCTTACCTCACGCATCCCGAGTGGTTGAGCGTGGACAACACGGGCGCGAACGGGGACGGCGGGAATTATCAGTTCGACGCCGCGCTGCCGGGCGTGCAGAAGCATGTCTATGGCGTGGCGATGGACATCATCTCGCGCTACGACGTGGACGGGCTGCACTTCGACTACGTGCGCTACTCGGGGAATACGTGGGGCTATCACACGAACGCGCTGGATCGTTTTCGCCAGCGCTACAACGTGAGCGGCACGCCCACGCCCACGGACGCGAACTGGCTCCAGTTCCGCCGCGATCAGGTGAGCGGGCTGGTGCGGAAGGTTTATCTCAATGCCATTGCGCTCAAGCCGCAGGTGAAGATTTCCGGGGCCACGATTTGTTTTGCGCCGGGGATCACGACGGACGCGCAGTGGTTCTCGTCGGCGTCGGCGTGGACGAGCGTGTTGCAGGATTGGCGGGGGTGGATGCGCGAGGGGATTTTGGATTTGAACGTGCCGATGATGTACTTCGACCACGCCACGCGTGCGGGCGACTGGGCGAACTGGGGCGTCTTCGCGAAGGAGCACGCGTATGGGCATCAGGTGGCGCTGGGGCAAGGGTCGTATCTCAACGCGCTCACGAACGTGATCACGCAGCTCCGCACCGCGCGCGTGCCGAGCGTGAACTCGAACCTTCCGGCGGCGGGCGTGGCGATGTATTCCTACGCGGTGCCAACGAGCGACACCACGGCGGCGACGGCGTGGAACGCGCTGATCAATCCCACGAGTTACGACACGAATCCCGTGCCGATCTTCGCGACGCCGGTGGACACGCCGGAGATGACGTGGAAGACCGCGCCGATGCACGGGCATGTGAAGGGCACGATTCGCGCGGCGGCGACGAGCAACGAAGTGGACGGGGCAGTGGTGTCGTTGAGCGGGCCGGTGACGCGGATTCAAACGAACGACGCTACGGGCTTCTACGGCTTCGCGCATTTGCCGCCGGGGAATTACACCGTCACGGCGACTTACTCAAATCTCGCGCCGCAAAGTGCGCCGGTGGTGATCACGACGGGCGTGGTGAGCACGGTGGATTTTTCGTTGAGCGCGTCGAACGCGCTGCTGCTGAACGTGCAGGCGTATCCCGGCCGCACCGAGGCCATCGTGGCGTGGACGACGACGAACGCGGGTGATTCGCAGGTGGAGTTCGGACTGACGGCGGCGCTGGGGAATTACAGTTGGCGCGACACGAATTCACTGACGAACCACGCCGTGCTGATCACGGGGCTGCTGCCGAACACGAATTACTTTTACCGCGCCCTGTCGCAGGCGGGCGGCGTGGTGAACTCTTCGCCGACGAACACGTTTCGCACGGCGGGCGAACTGGTGATGGACAATGGCGACGCGAGTTTCACCGGAACGTGGACGGCGGGGACTTCTTCGTTGGACAAGTTTGGCGCGGATTATTTGTTCGCCTCCACGCTGTCATCGGCCACGGCCACTTACACGCCGACGATCAGCACGCCGGGGCGTTATGATTTGGCGGTGTGGTATCCGGCGGGCGGGAACCGCAGCGTGGAAGCGCCGTTCGTCATCATTTACTCAGGCGGCACCACGAGCGGCACGGTGAACCAGACGGTGAACGGTGGCGGCTGGCGCACGGTGGCGACGAACCTGCCGTTCGCGCGCGGCACGACCGGCTTCTTCCAATGGCAGAGCGCTACGCCGGAGAGTTCCGGCAAAGTGGTGATGGCGGACGGCGTGCGGTTCAGTTACGCGGCGACCCAGGAGCCGCCCGCACCGGGCAGCGTGCCGCAGTGGTGGGGCAATTTTTTTTTCGGCGGAGCGGTGAACGCGAGCCTTGATCCGGACACGGACGGCTTTAACACGGAGCGCGAATACCTGGCCGGCACCGATCCGTTGCGCGCCGCCTCGCGCCTGCGCTACCGCATCGAGGATCGCACGAGCAACGTGCTGCGGATGAGCTTTTCGCCGCGCCACGCCGGGCGCGCGTATGAGTTGCAGGGGGAAACAATTCTTAGCACGAACGGCTGGACGGGCGTGAGCACGGCCCCGCAGACGCTGCCGAATGGCGACGGCGTGTTTACGGTGACGAATCTGGCGGGGCAAAAATTTTATCGCCTCCGCGTCCAGCTTCCGCCTTGAATCAGGGAAGCGTGCGAAATTCTTAGTGGGGCAGCCGTCCCGGCTGAAGTACCACCAGCCGGGACGGCCAGTGGACTGCGGCAGCCGGGACGGCTGCCCCACTACGCTTCGTCCGTCGTGCCGTGCAAAATACTAAAACTGTTATGAAACAACTCCTCGCTCTGCTGATGCTGGTTCTCGTCACCGTGTTTCAACCCCTCGCCGCGCGCGCCGCCGGTTATCAGTTCGTGCAGGGCTACAACGTGCTGGACACGAACAACGCGCCGACCATCGGCGCGAATTACGCCGCCACCGCCGGGCAGGAACGCGACATCGCCGTGGACGCCGCGCGCGGCATCATCTACCAGGCGCGCGGCTCGGCCACGACGGCGGACCGGCCCGGCGGCGTGATCGGCATCGCGGCTATCGTGGTGACGAACGGCGCGTTCGCCGGCTCGAACTTCCGCGACACCGGACTCATCATCGCCAACGGATCGCCCGCACTGGCGTGGTGCCAGAGCCTGGCTTACGACGCGGTCGCGGACAAATTGTGGGTCTTCGGCGGGCCGCTGAATTCCAGCCCGAATGTTTTCTTCGCGCCCGGCGGCACGCTCGGTGGCGCACCGGCGGGCGGCGATCCGGCGGCGGCCAACCCCGTGCTCACCCGCGCCTTCAACGTGGACACGAACCTCCTCGACGTGGGCGTGTATGTCAGCCCCACCGTCACCACGAACGGCGTCCCGGCGCGCGGCGGCATCCCGCGCGGGTTCGCCGTCCGCACGGTCGGCACGAACACGACGGTCTATCTCGGCATGGGCCATCACGTTCAGGCGTGGAGCAACGCTGGCACGAACGGCTGGCAGCGCATCTGGGCCACGCTGCGCCCGCCGACCGGCAATCTCGTGACCACGCGCGTGGCCACCAGCTTCAACGGCGTGAACGCGCTCGCCGTGGATGATGACGGTAACTGCTACTTCAGCGTGCAGAACACCGGCGGGCGCATCTGGACGGTGCGCCCGAGCGTGATTCAATTTCTGGCGGATCCCATGTCGCTGGATTTCAACGACCTCGCCTTCGGCGGCGCGAGCGAGCGCGAAGTCCTCCCGCTCATCATCGAGAATCCGCTCGCGCTCCTCGCCACGCCGCCGCAGGGGCTGACCTTCGCGCGCTTCGACGCGCAGCGGACGCTCTTCGCGAGTTTTCTTCCGGGGACCACTTCGCGCGGCGTCACGCGGCTGGACATTGACGACGGTTTTTCCTTCACCAACGGCGGCGCGTATGTGCGCGCGCGGGCCACGGACGGCTTCGGCTCCGGCCAGCCGGCGGGCGGGCAGGACACGATTTTGGCGAGCATCCGGTTGCGCCAGGCCGCCGCCGGCCAGCCCGTGGGTTCCTCGCAAGGCACGCTCTATCACGACGTGGACAGCGTGACGAATCCGACCTTCCTCTACTGCCAGGCGTTCGTGATTGATACGAACAAGGGCCAGACCATCCCCACCGCCGCCGTGCTGAAAGTGCGGATTGCCTCGGACACGAATCCGCCGTCCATCTTCACGCAGTCGCTCTCGCAAAGTCTGCTCGAAGGCGGCTCGATCAATCTCGTCGTCGGCGCGGCGGGCGCGAAGCCGTTGCACTACCAATGGCAGTCGAACGGCGTGAACATTGCGGGCGCGAACAGCACGGCCTACTCCGTCGTCGGCGCGTCCACGAACCAGGCGGGCGTGTATCGCGTAGTGGTCACGAACGCGCTCGGCTCCATCATCAGTTCCAACGCCACCGTCACCATCACGCCGCTCGTGCGCTCGGACGCGATGATCTTGCTCTGGAGCAACGCGCCCGGCTCGCGCGCGTATCTCACGATCGACAACGCGCAGCGCGGACTCACCTACAATCCTGATTCGGGCAACATCCTGGTCGTGACCCGCACCCCGGCCAACGGCGTGTATGTGCTGAACGCGGATTCCGGCGAGGACGTGGGCCAGATGGGTTTGAGCGGCGTGACGGGCGGCACCTTCGCCCTCAGCAAAATCGGCGCGAGCGACGACGGTCGCATCTTCCTCGCGAACCTCGCGCAGCTCGGGCAGGACTTCCGCATCTACCGCTGGACGACGGAAATCCTCGGCGACTCGCCGGCGCTCGCCTACGCGGGCAACCCGACCGGCAGCGCGACGAACCGCTGGGGCGACACCTTCGACGTGCGCGGCGCGGGCAACGACATTCAAATTCTCGCCGGCACGCGCAACAGCAACGTCTTCGCGATCTTCACGACGGCGGACGGCGGTGACACCTTCACCGCGCATCCGATCACGGTGAGCGGCGCGGGCGCGAACGCCTTCGGACTCGGCCTCGCCTTCGGCGCGGGCAACACCGTGTGGGCGAAGGGCGACGGCTCGACGCCGCTGCGGCAGGTGTCGTTTGATCTCGGCACGAGTAACGGCACGGTGTTGCACAGCTATTCCTCCGCGCAATTTGCCTCGACCGCCTTGCCGCTGGCGGTGAAGGCCGACCAGGGATTGCTCGCCTCGATCTCGATGGAGAACCCGGACAATCTCCGCCTCTACACCACCTTCAACCTCGCGAACCCGCCCGTGCTCGTGGACCAGGAAGTTTTCCCGAGCGACAACGCCAACGACAATTTCGCGGGCGCGCTCGACTTCGGCGGCGGCAAGCTCTTCGCGCTCGACAGCAACAACGGCCTGCTCGCCATGACCATCGGCAGCATCACGCCGCCCCCCGGCGCGCTCACCATCACGCGCACGAACGACAACGTGTATCTGAACTGGTCGGGAACCTACACGCTGCAATCCGCGACCAACGTGACCGGCCCTTACCTGGATGTCGGCCCGGCGGGCAACGGGCATAGCGAGAGCACCGTGGGCGTGCCGGAGAAGTATTTCCGGCTGAGGAATTGAGAGGTGGTGGAACTGGTCGCGCTGCGACCAGTCGTGCCGCGCAGAGCGGCACGAGAGAATAGCGAGGCGAGTCCGCAATGCCTCACAGGCCGCCCGCTCTGCGCGGGCTGGTTTTGAATCCTGAAAGGATTACATAAATCAGCCCAGCGTTGCGTCGCCGGGACGCTACGCTGGGTTGGCCGTGTGATGAGTCATCAACCCTGAAAGGGTTGAATCAAGGAACAGCGAACCCGTGCCGTGCGGGAGACGATACAACCCTTTCAGGGTTGAGGATTTTTTGG
>JANOAY010000025.1:0-3022 GCA_031411375.1 Pedosphaera sp.
TATCGAAGAAGCCGAGTTGGTGTTGAAGCGCCGCGGCATCGACGGCTGGACTGAGCCGATCTTCGACCCGAAAGGGAACCAGTGTGGCGAACGCCGCCGGTTCTCCGACGCCTGCCTCATCTTCTTCCTCAAGGCGCACAAGCCCGACACCTATTCCGACCGGGCGACGACCATCGTCGCCACCCAGGTCAACATCACGCCAGACCGCGAAAAGGAGATCATGCGCGAGTGGCGCTCCCGTCTCGGCGCCGTCGAACCATCGCCAGCGCAAATTCCAGCATCCGTTTCCGAAGGTGGAGCGGCTTGTCCCCAAGACGCTGGTTTGGGTTCCGACAGCCGATGAGTTTTGGCCCACGAAAGTCCAAGACCGGTCCAAACCTTCGCATCACTCCGCTCGACCTGCTCTTGCCCTACCAGCTTCGCTGGGTGCAAGACCCCGCACGCTTCAAGATTTGGCTCAAATCGCGGCAAATCGGCGGCTCGCTCGCCGCCGCCTTCGAAGTCGTTGCCGACGCCATCGAAACCGGCGGCGACTGGGTCATCCTCAGCGCCGGTGAACGTCAGGCCTTGGAGTTCATGGAGAAGGTCAATCGCGCCGCGTCCATTTTTTGCGACGCCGTCACCTACACGTCCGGTCGGGAATATCGTCCCGACATCCAAAAGTCGCAGCTCCGGTTTCCCAACAATGCGCGCATCCTCGCACTGCCCGCCAACCCTGCGACCGCGCGCGGCTACTCGGCAAACCTCGTGCTCGACGAGTTCGCGTTTCACGAAAACCCCGAGGAAATCTGGCGCGCGGTTTATCCGATCATTTCCAATCCGCTGCGCGGCTCCCTGAAACTCCGCGTCATCTCCACGCCGGCCGGCCGCAACAACAAGTATTTCGATCTGTGGGAGCACGCCCCGGCCTTCTCGCGGCACAAGACCACCGTTTACGATGCGGTCGCGCAAGGGCTCGCGCTGAATATCGACGAACTTCGCGCCAACCTCGCCGACCCCGACGGCTGGGCGCAGGAGTTCGAGTGCCAGTTCATGGAGCATTCGTCGCAGGTCTTCCCCGCCGACTTGGTGAAGGCTTGCGAAAGCACCGACGCTTCTCTCGACGCGACGACGGACCAGTTTTCCACCGGTCGCCGGCTGCGCCCCGTCTTGTTTCTCGGCATCGACGTCGGCCGGAAACGCGATCTCACCGTGGCCTGGACGCTGGAGCGTATCCACGAAGGGACTCTCGTCACCCGCGAGGTCTTGGTGCTCGACCGCGTCCCGTTCCCGCAGCAGGAGGCGATTCTGCTCCCGCGCGTCATGGCCGCCGCCTTCACCGCCATTGATGCGACCGGCATCGGCGGGCTGGTGAGCGAACACCTCGCCGCAGCCCTCGACGAGAGCCGGTTTGAGGGCGTCACCTTCACCGGTGACCGCAAGCGCGAGTTGTTCGAGCGGCTCAAGAAGGCATTGCAGGCCCGCACCGTGGCGCTCCCGGTCGCCGCCGTCATTCGCGACGACCTCGGCAGCATGCAGCGCATCGTCAGCCCCGGCGGCACGATTCGCTACACCGCTGCCCGCACCGCCGACGGCCACGCCGACCGCTCCACCGCGCTCGCGCTCGCCGTCCATGCCGCCCAGCGCAACCCGTCCGCCGGGTCGGGGGCGTTCGCCGCCGCGCGTTTCCCAACCGGCCTCAACCCCCGCCATCGGCCCGCCCTCACGCGCTACCGCTCCGCCTGGTCCCGTTCCAGTGGGTAATGAAATGCTATCCGACCAGATCGGGTTGCTTATCCCTGACAGGGCTCAAAACGGGCACAGTCTTGGGTTGTCCCAGCCCCTTGATCCAAGGCAGCGAGCGCAATTCCATGCTGGGTCGTTCGATCGTCACGTAGAGCAGCGCAGTTACCATAAACGTGAGGATTAGCGCGATGACGTTATCCAATACAAATGTCCCGTAGCCGCCCGCGATTGGCACCAAACTTGGTGCGAGCTTTGGAAAGAGCCACAGGCAGAGCATCTCGTGCACGAGATAAATCGAATACGAGAGTTGTGCGACGGGATAAAATCCCCTCCACGCTAGGAAGCCTCGCAGCTTTCCGCCTAGAATCTGAGGGGCGAAGACCGCGCACAGCATTATGAAGGCGATAGCCACGGAAAACACATCCCGATGCAAGGCCCACCATAGCTGCGCGGCCCAAGGCGACATAGCGTTGAACATCGGCGATGCCCAACCCGTGCACGCGATATGGGCCAGGATCCCCAGCGCAACCACCGCAAGGGTAGCCACCAACGCTCTGCGTGAGAAAAACCGGCGCGTCGCGTCGCTATAGACGACGGACAGATATGCTCCGACAACCCCAGCCAGCAACCCGCCAAAACGCGTCCACGGCTTGTCATACAACGCGTTGTAGTGGAGGTGCCACTCTTTCATATCCGGCGTGGCGCGGAACGGTGGATACAAGTCATACGTCCGCATGACGATCACTTGAATCACGATAGATAGGGCCATCGCCCCCACAAGTAACCATACCCAGCCGCGGCCCGGTCCTAAGAAGACCACGAGCGCGAGCGGCAGGACGAGATAAAACTGTTCCTCAATCGCCAAACTCCAGCACCACGGCATATATTGCACCGCACGGGGCAGGAAATTGTTCACGTAAAGTAAATTGGCCCACATGTTTTCGGAGTAGGCCGAGGCGGGCATCTCCATCCGAATAGCCGTAGTCGGAATGTTGCGGAGGAAATACAAACCCATCAACATCACGACCACATACACGGGAATCAGTCGCAGGAATCTGCGGGCGTAAAACCGGGACATGATAATTGACCCGGTCTTTTTCCACTCCTGCAGGAGAATCGTTCCCATGAGAAATCCGCTGAGAACGAAAAACAGATCCACGCCAAGGTCACCGCGTCCGAGCCAAGGAAGCAAAGGACTGTTGCGAATCGCCGCATACTCCTCTCGCAGGGTCCCCATATGATAATACACACCGTGAAACACCACTACCCATGTGACTGCCAGCGCGCGCACGCCATC
>JANOAY010000026.1:0-12865 GCA_031411375.1 Pedosphaera sp.
GGCGATAGTCTGGAGGAGTATCTGCGCGTCTCGCTGAATCAACTGACGCACGCGGCGATGCCTTTCGCTCACGCGGCTTTCGTTGGTGAAATCGAGTTCAATGAAATCGATCAACGGTGCGATGCCTTCTTGTCCAATCACGTCGCGAACCGTGCGAGCCGGTTGCAGGGGCAGGCGTTCGCGGCTTCGGCGGAGAGAATTTTTGGCGGGCGCGAGTTGAAGGAATTTCGTGAGGCGTTGCTGGCGGAAAATCTTCCCGGCCACTTCGCGCCGGTCTTCGGCGCGACCGCGAAATTTCTCGCGCTGGACTCTTCGGCCACCGCGCGCCTGTTCGTCTTCACACAACTACGCGGCTGCATCAGCGCGGCGGTGCGGCTGAACATCGTCGGACCGGGCGAAGGGCAGGGGATTCAGCACCGGCTGACTGGCGCCGCCGAAGATGCCGCGCGACGCTTTGGCGAAGTCGCGCTCGAAGACGTCGCGCAGACCGCGCCGCTGCTCGACCTCTGGCAAGGCACGCAGGATCGCCTTTACTCGCGCCTCTTCCAGAGTTGAGCTTTTCCCAAGCTGGTTAATTCAGGCCAGCAATCGGTTGAATCTTCGTCCGTCTCGCGATTCACCATCGCAGGAAACTCACCGCCAACCCGCACGAATGGTGAAGGCTCACTTCGCGGCCAGGCCCGGCAACCAACGTGCTTTCTTCAACTACTTTTGTTCCGGCGGCCCGACATCTCGAAGTTACGCTGCCCGGCGGCATGGATCGGCTGTGTGCTGGGCTTGGGCGTGGTGTTGTCGCTGCTGGCGTTCAGCGCGGCGCGAGGCTGGCAACGGCGTGAGGCGCAAAACCAAGCCGCGAATCTCGCCCGTCATCACACCGAGAAACTCCAACTCAGCATCCTGCGGTCGCTCGAGGTGCTGCATTCCATCGCCTCGCTGCACGAGGTCGAGGGCGGGTTGCGGCGCGAAACTTTTCAAGATTTTGTCCAATCCGCGTTGCGCCGCCAGCCCGAGCTTCAGGCGCTGTCGTGGAATCCGCTCGTTGCCGGCGCGGCGCGCGCTGCGTTCGAGCGCGAGGCCGTGGCCAGCGGACTTGAAGGGTTCGTTGTTCGCGAGTCGGGCGGCAATCGAAAACTGCGCGCGGCCAGCGAAGGCACGGAACATGTTCCCGTCTATTGGATCGAACCCTTGCGGCCCAACATTCTCGCGCTCGGCTTCGATCTAAACTCCGATCCGCGCCGCCGAGAATTCCTCCTGCGCGCTCGCGACAGCGGGCAGGCGGTGGCGACATGTCCGGTGCGGCTGGCGCAGGCAGACTCGCCGGGCTTCCTCGTCTTGCAACCGGTGTATCGCGGCGGGGCGGTGCCGGAGAGTGTCGAGGCTCGTCGGGCACAACTCGCAGGCTACGCCGTGGCCGTTTTCTCCGTGTCTTCGCTCGTGGAAAACGTGCTTGGCGAATTGTCGAAGCTCGGACTTCAGGCGCAACTGCGCGACGACTCCGGGCGTGGTGAAGTCATTTACGGTCACGCTCCCAGCGGGCGCGTCGCGACACTCGAAGTCCAAGTCGCCGGACGGCGGTGGTCGCTGGCTTACGTCCCGAACGCGAACTTCGTTGCGCCCGGTTCGCGCTCGACGCCTTGGCTGATTCTTCTCGCCGGGCTGGCGTTTACGACGCTGACCACCGCGCATCTCTACGGCGGCTGGCGCAGCAGCATGGAGATTGAGCAAGCCAACCGGGCTTTGCGTGAAGAAGTGATCGTTCGCGAACGCGCCGAGCAGGCGGCGGCGAACGCGAACGAGGCCAAGTCTGATTTCCTCGCCAGCATGAGCCACGAAATTCGCACGCCGCTCAACGCCATGCTCGGCTACGCGCAACTGCTCCAGCGCGACGCGCACATCACGTCCGAGCAGCGCGACTCGCTGCATGGCATCAGCGTGAGCGGCCAGCATCTGCTCGGGCTGATCAACGAAGTGCTCGACCTCGCGAAGATCGAGGCGGGCCGCGTGGAACTGAATCCCGGCGACTTCGATCTCGCGATGCTGGCGCGCAGTCTGGAGATGACTTTCCGCCCCTTGTGCGCCCAGAAGCGGATTCAATTTCACGCCCGCGTCGAGTCCGGTGCGGCGACGCGCGTGTGTGGTGATGAAGGCAAGTTGCGCCAGGTGCTGATCAACCTCGTGGGCAACGCTGTGAAGTTCACGCGCGCGGGCGAAGTGTTTCTCGGCATCCGACCGGAGCCGGACGAACGCTGGCTGTTTGAAGTCGTGGACACGGGGCTGGGCATTCCAGCGGAGGAACGCGCGCACATTTTCCAGCCGTTTCACCAGGGCAGCGGCGCGCAGCATCAGGGCGGAACCGGCCTCGGCCTCGCCATCGCCCAGCGGCAGGTCGGGCTGCTCGGCGGCGAGTTGCAACTGGCCTCTGAGCGCGGCGCGGGTTCGCGGTTCTTCTTCATCGTCCCATTGGGCGCGGCGCAATCGGTGGACGCAGTTGAACCCGCTGAGACTACGGACGCGGCGGAAGTGCTGGCCCCGCTCGACGGCTTGCGCGTGACGTTGCCCGAGGAAGTTTGCGCGCGCCTGGCCGTGGCGGCGGAGTTGCACAGCACCACGGCCTTGAAGAGCGCGCTGCAGGAGTTGCGGCAGCTCGGGCCGTCGGCGGAACTGCTCGCCGACCACATTCGACACTTCATGCGGAGTTACGACATGGACGCGATTCAGCGTTTGCTGGCCGCCGTGGTGGTGCCGGTCTCGGCGAAAAAACCTGATCGATGAACCTTGGACGCATTTTGCTCGTGGACGATGTGCCGGCGAATCTCGCCGTGCTGAACGGTCTGCTGGAGCCGAAGGGCTACGAATTGTTCACCGCCTGCGACGGCGGGACGGCGCTGAAACTCGCCGCCAAAGTTCAGCCCGATCTCATCCTGCTCGACGTGATGATGCCGCAACTGGACGGGCTGGAAACGTGCCGTCGGTTGAAGGCCGATGAGACCACGAGCGCGGTGCCGGTCATTTTCATCACCGCGCGCAGCGAGATGGAGAGCGTGGTTGCGGCCTTCCGTGCGGGCGGCGTGGACCACGTGGTGAAGCCGTTCCAGCCCGAGGAAATTATAAGCCGCGTGGCGACGCATCTGAATTTGTCCCGGCTCACGCGCGAACTGCGGGAGAAAAATGCCGCGCTGGAAAAGCGCACCGCTGAACTCACGGCAGAAGTGGAACGGCGTCGCGTCGCCGAAACAGCCTTCGCCCGCGCGGACGATACGCTCGCCACACTGGCCACGCTCGAAGCCGAACGCAGCGGTCTCGGTGGATTGATCGGAGGCAGTCGCGCGATGGAACGCGTGCGCGAGGACATCCGGCGGCTGCACCAGTTTCCAAACACCAGCGTGCTGATCACCGGCGAGAGCGGCACGGGCAAGGAACTGATCGCGCGCGCGATTCATTTTGAAGGCGCGCGGGCCAAGGCTCCGTTCGTGCCGGTGAACTGCGTGGCCATTCCCGCCGAGTTGGCCGAGTCCGTGTTGTTCGGCCATGTAAAAGGCGCGTTCACCGGAGCCACGGCGGATCGAAAAGGCTGCTTTGAACTCGCGGACGGCGGCACGCTCTTCCTCGACGAGATCGGCGACATGCCGGTGGCCTTGCAAGTGAAGCTGCTGCGCGTGCTGGAGGATGGCTGCGTGACGCCCGTGGGCGCGGCGCAGGTGCGGTGCGTGGACGTGCGCGTACTGGCGGCGACGAACGCCGATCTCGACGCGCGCATCGCCTCGGGCGCGTTCCGCAGTGATCTTTATTTCCGACTCGCGCGCTACGCGGTGAGCGCGCCGCCGTTGCGCGAGCGGTTGGAGGACGTGCCGATGGTGGCCGCGTATTTCGCGCGGAAGTTCGCGGCGGAAATGGGCTTGCGCGCACCGACTCTCACACCCATGGCGCTGGCCGCGCTGGGGCGCTACGACTTTCCGGGCAACGTGCGGGAGCTGCGAAACCTGGTGGAACGCGCGCTCATCGAGTCCGGCGGGGAAACCATTTTGCCGCAGCATCTGCACTTGCTGACGCGCGCTGTGAACGCCGCGCCCAAGACGCGCAGCACGACTACGGAATCCACGGCGTCGTTGCCACTGAATTTGGCGGAAGCCGAGGACATTCTCATCCAGCGCGCGCTGCAACAAACCGGCGGGAACATCGCGGATGCTGCGCGCCTGCTCGGTGTCCATCGCACGCGGATTTACCGGAAGCTGGCGCAGGAGGAGACGGTTTCGGAGTGAGGCTGTTTTCGGAATTGGTCAACGCGTTCTCCCTCACCCCGGCCCCCTCCCGCTGGGAGAGGGAGCACCGCATTCCGCCTCACTGCTATCCGGCGCGCTCAACTCGACGAACGCTGACTGACTTTCCCCCTCTCCCAGCGGGTGAGGGAGAACGCGCAATACTCGCCGTGGTTTCCGAGTCTGCAATGTCGCAAGTGTTTCACCCGCGACATCTGAAACACGATGCGCGCCGAACCGCAGTAACGATGACCCATGATTTGCAGGGAAATTCGGCGAATCCATCTGTGGCACAGCGTTCGCTAAGAGCCGTCGTGCGTTTGCGAAACCTAAACCCAATGAAAGGAATCAACGTGAATCTTCCCCTGTCTTCCACGAATATATTTTCCCCATTGCTTCGTCGCCTGGCCGGCGCATTTTTTGGCGGGGCGGCTTGGCTCGCGGCCTCGCTGGCATCGTCACGCGCTGCTGAAGCTGCCCCGCCTCCTCCGCCCTCGCGCGTGAACGCGCTGCTTAAGTTCGAGTTCTCCGACAAGTATCTCACGCCGCGCGGCATGATCGTTCACGACGACGGACTCACGTTTCAGTCGCTCGTGCTCGGCTTCTTCAACATCTACAATGGCGATACCTTTGTGAACGACTTCACGCTGGTCGGCGGCGTGTGGAACGATTTCTCGAGCAAGGGCGTTTCGGAGAACGCGCCCTTCGGCAGCAAGCCCAAGACGCATTGGGTGGAAATTGATCCCATCGCTGGCATCTCGACGAAGTTCGCGAAGAACTTCCAGCTTGATGTCACCTACACGGTCTTCGAGATGAACATCCTCAACATCCCGACCTCGCAGCATCTCGAAACCAAACTGAGTTTCGACGACACGCCGTATCTGAAAGGCTTCGCGCTGCATCCGTATTTTCTCTTCTGGAAGGAACTCGAGGGCAAGGCCACGGCGGCGCAAGTGCCGTATGCGGTTTTCCTCGGACAGGACGGGCCGGATTCGAGCCACTACTTCGAGTTCGGCATCACGCCGGGTTACATTTTTAAGGACTGCGGGCTGAAGCTCGAAGCGCCGATGCGCATTCTCCTGCCGGACAAGGATTTCTACGGCGAGTACTACGATGACTCCTCGGTCATCGGCCTCTACGAAGTGGGTGTGAAGGCAAGCATTCCGCTCAAGTTCATGCCGCAGGGCTACGGCCACTGGGGCGCGCATGTCGGCTTCCGCTACCAAGGTTTCGAGGATGATAACTTGCGCGGGATGCAGCAGTTCAATGCGCCCGGAAAATCCAAGAGCGGCTCTGCGCAAGTGTATGGCGGTCTCTTCATCTTCTTCTGAGCGGTCACGATGAAACGCCACGTCACCGCCGACCCGTATCCCTGGCCATACAACGGCGAACTGCGCCCGGACAACACCGTGATTCTGGTCATAGATATGCAGACGGACTTCTGCGGCCCCGGCGGCTACGTGGATAAGATGGGCTACGACCTGTCGCTGACGCGTGCGCCTATCGAGCCGATTAAGAAGGTTCTCAGCGCGGCGCGGGCGAAAGGTTTTCACATCATGCACACGCGAGAGGGGCATCGTCCTGATCTGGCGGACTTGCCGGAGAACAAACGCTGGCGCAGCCAGCGCATCGGCGCGGGCATTGGTGATCCGGGGCCGTGCGGGAAAATTCTCATTCGCGGCGAGGCGGGCTGGGACATCATTCCTGAACTCGCGCCGCTGCCAGGTGAGGCTGTGATCGACAAGCCGGGCAAGGGTTCCTTCTACGCGACCGACCTCGACATGCTCCTGCGCCGCAAAGGCATTCAGAACATCGCTCTCGCGGGCATCACCACGGACGTGTGTGTTCACACCACGATGCGCGAGGCGAATGATCGCGGTTACGAGTGCCTGATGCTCTCCGACTGCACCGGCGCGACGGACTACGGCAATTACCTTGCGGCCTTGAAGATGATTAAAATGCAGGGCGGTGTCTTCGGTGCGGTCGCGGACTCGGGGGCTTTCATCCAGGCGATCCAGAACTGAACTCACCATGAAAACGAACGGCACACTCTCGATTGACGCGGAACCTTACGCGTTCGAGTTCACGCCGGAGACTTGCGCGCTGATCATCATTGATATGCAGCGCGATTTCCTCGAACCGGGCGGCTTCGGCGAAATGCTCGGCAACGATGTGTCGCAACTGCGCGGCACCATCGCGCCGAACAAGCGGCTGCTGACGAAGTGGCGGGAGAATGGCTGGCAGGTCATTCACACGCGCGAGGGGCATCGCCCTGACCTGACGGATTTGCCGGCGGCGAAGAAGGTTCGCGGACGCAGCAAGACGTGCATCGGCGACGCCGGGCCGATGGGGCGCATTCTCGTGCGCGGCGAAGTGGGTCACGACATCATCCCCGAACTTTACCCGCTGCCGACCGAGCCGGTGATTGACAAGCCGGGCAAGGGCGCGTTCTTCGCCACGGACTTGCACGCGATTCTTCAACATCGCGGCATCAAGCAGCTTGTTGTTACCGGCGTGACTACCGAGGTCTGTGTGAACACCACCGTGCGCGAAGCGAACGACCGCGGCTTCGACTGCCTCGTGCCAGAAGATTGCGTCGGCTCCTACTTTCCCGAGTTCCAAGCGATGGGGCTGAAGATGATCAAAGCGCAGGGCGGCATTTTCGGCTGGGTCTCGCATTCGGACAAAATTCTCGCCGCCATCAAATGAAAACGCTTCCCAGCAATTTGCTCAGTGTTCCCGCAGATTCAGGGAAGCCGCAGATGAAGAATCTTATCTGTGGCTTCCCTGAATCTGCGGGAATTTCATCGGGAGAGAGAGGGTCATTCCGCCTCACAGCGACACAGCGCGTTCGACTCGACGAACGCTGTCTGACTTTCTCCCTCTCCTCTGGGGAGAGGGCAGGGGTGAAGGGAAGGCCGCGCTCCTCTCGCCGTCCACTTTTATTTCTCGTTAGCCGCCCTTCAACCGCCCGAACCATCAACCCCTGAAAAAACCATGACCACCGCCTTCAAACCAAAAGTCTGGGTGCCCGGAGACTGGAATGCCTTCTTCGGCTTCGGCACGAACATCCTCGTCAACCTGCTCACGCTCACCGCGCTGCTGCGCTTCGTGCTCAAGATGCCGGACGATCTCGTGTTCGGAAAAATCCTGCCCGCCACCGGCCTGATGCTCTGCCTCTCGACGATTTACTACGCCTGGCTCGCGTATCGACTCGCCCAGAAAACGGGGCGCACGGACGTTTGCGCGCTGCCCAGCGGCATCAGCGTGCCGCACATGTTCGTGGTGGTGTTTGTGATCATGCTGCCGATCTCGATGAAGACGGGCGACCCGGTGAAAGGCTGGGAAGCCGGGCTGACGTGGGTGTTCATCCAAAGCTTCGTGCTGATGATTGGCGGCTTCTGCGGCTCGTTCATCCGCAAGATCACGCCGCGGGCCGCGCTGCTTGGCACGCTGGCGGGCGTGTCCATCACCTTCATCTCGATGCGGCCGGCGCTGGAGATGTTCATGACGCCGGTCATCGGCATCACCTGCTTCGCCATCATTCTTCTGAGCTGGTTTGGCGGCGTGAAGTATCGCGGGATTCCGGCGGGCCTGGTCGCGATTGCGGTCGGCTCGATCATCGCGTGGGGATCAAATGCGTTTGGTTTCAACTTCGGCGGCATGAGCGTGAAGGGTTTGACGGATTCCGTCGCGAACTTCGGCTTCCACATTCCGCTGCCGGTCTTCGGCCACGTCTTCGGCGGGTTTGAATTCCTCGGCATCCTCCTCGTCACCGCGATTCCCTTCGGCATCTACGACTTGGTCGAAGCGATTGATAACGTCGAGAGCGCGGAAGTTGCTGGCGACAGTTTCCCCACGACGCGCGTGCTGACGGCGGACGGCGTGGTGAGCCTCATCGGCTGCCTGATGGGCAATCCCTTCATCAACGCGGTGTACATCGGCCATCCCGGCTGGAAGGCGATGGGCGGGCGCATCGGCTACTCGGCGGCGACGGGGCTGATGGTGATTCTGCTCTGCTGGTTCGGGACGATCTCGGTAATGCTCGCGCTGATTCCCGCCGTCGCCATCGTGCCGATTCTGCTCTACATCGCGATGCTCATCGGCTCGCAGGCGTTTCAGGAAACTCCCAAAGCGCACGCGCCTGCCATCGTGCTCTCGCTCGTGCCACACCTCGCCGCGTGGGCGATGGTGCTGATCAATGGCGCGCTGGCGGCGGCAGGAACGATTGTTCCCGCGCTGAGTCCCGAACAGCTCGCCGACCTCACCGGCAAGATGCGGAACGAGGGCGTGCTCTACCACGGCCTGCATGTGCTCGGCGGCGGTTCGATTTTGGGCGGACTGATTCTCGGCGCGATTGCCGCGTTCATTATTGATCGCAAATTCAAGAACGCCGGGGCGTTCGCGCTGGGCGGTGCGGTGTTCACGTTCTTCGGTTTCATGCACGGCGAAAGAATTGGTTTCGCGCAATCGCCGACGGTCGCGTTCAGCTATCTCATCGTCTCTGGAATTCTCTTCGCGTGCGCGAAGTTCGTCGTGGTGGTTCCGAAGCCCGCAGCGGAGGCTGCCGAGCCGCACGGCGCTGGAGTTCCGGCGTAGCAACCTGCGAATTTCAACCGCATGGCGAACGATGACTCGCAGCGCGTCCTCAAGCTCAACGACCTGTTCCAGATTTCCGGCTGGCAGCACAAGTTGCCCTGGAAACCGTTCCAGCCGGGTGTGGACATCTATCGCCTCTACGGCGACGGCGAGAGCGGGCCGACGGCGGCGCTGCTCCGCTTCCGCGCGGGCGGGCGCGTGCCGCTGCACGAGCACACGGGGTTTGAGCACATCTTCGTTCTGGCTGGCTCACAGGTGGACGAGAACAGCCGCGCGGAAACGGGCATGTTGATCATCAACCCGCCCGGCACGAGTCACAGCATCTTGAGCGAAGGCGGCTGCATCGTGCTGGCGATTTACGAGAAGCCGGTGAAGTTCCTCGCGCCTTCAGGACTGCACGCCAAACCTGGACCATGAGTGTGAATGCCGAACCTGTTCTGCTCGCCGTCAACGGCACGTTGATGCGCGGACTCGAATTGAATCCGAACCTGCTCGCCGTCGGCGCGACGTTCGTACGCGAGACGAGAACCGAGCCGGCGTATCGCCTCTGGTCGATCAGCGACCGGCACCCGGCGATGGTGCGCGTGGACACCGGAGGCGTCGCCGTGGCGGTGGAAGTCTGGGCCGTGCCGCCGGCGGGACTGGCTTCGATTTTGTTGAAGGAGCCGCCCGGCCTGAGCATCGGCAAAGTGAAACTCGAAGACGGCGAAGTGGTGCTGGGAGTGTTGGGCGAGCCGATTCTGTGCGGAGGGCAAAGGGAGATCACGACGTTCGGAGGATGGCGTGCCTACGTGGCGGCAAAGTAGTGGGGCTGCCGTCCCGGCTGTAGAAAAACAGAAAGCAAAACAGAAACACCAGCCGGGACGGCCAGTGGACGAGCGGCAGGCGGGACGCCTGCCCCACTGCGGATGCACGAATCCCGCTTTTGACTTTTCAACGTGCAGGCTTTCGCGAAGCTAACGCGACGCGGCCACCGCGTTTGCTTATGACGAAATTACTTCTGCACGGCGGACATCAACACGACCACGGCGGACACGGCCACACGCACGAGCCGATGGATCATCCGGGCCGCTTCGACGAGCGCGAGCAGCCGCTGGCGCGGGACTTCAGCCGGCGCGCGTTCACCGTCGGCGTGGGCGGGCCGGTGGGCAGCGGCAAGACGGCGCTCATGCTCCAGCTCTGCAAAAAACTGCGCGAGCGCATGAGCCTCGGCGCGGTGACGAACGACATCTTCACCAAGGAGGACTGCGAATTTCTCGTGAAGAATGGTGCGCTGGAAGCGGAGCGCATTCGCGCGGTCGAGACCGGTGGCTGTCCGCACGCAGCGATTCGTGAGGACATTTCCGCCAACCTCCTCGCGCTCGAAGATCTGCATCGCAAGTTCAAGCCCGACCTTCTGCTCATCGAATCCGGCGGCGACAATCTCGCCGCCTGCTACAGCCGTGAACTGGCCGACTACACCATCCAAGTGATCGATGTTTGTGGCGGCGACAAAATCCCGCGCAAGGGCGGCCCCGGCATCACGCAGTCGGACTTGCTCGTGATCAACAAAACGGATCTCGCCGCCGGCGTCGGCGCGGATCTCGACGTGATGGCCCGTGACTCGAAGAAGATGCGCGGGAGCGGCCCGTTCATCTTCGCACAGGTGAAGCATGGCGTGGGCGTGGAGGAAATCATCGCCCACATCCTCCACGACTGGCAGCACGCCACGGGCGTGGCGCACGCGCACTGAGCGGCGGTTGGTGAAGAAGTTGGTTCGCTAGACCGGAAAGTCTCGCCACCTGCCGGCTGGAGAGCCGGCTTTTCGTAACGCCGACATTCTTGTCGGCAGGTGGCGAGGCATTCGGCCTCGTGTGCCAGGCTTCCCACCGCAAGTAGGCGGCCCATTCATTTCTGCCGCGAATGCGCCGATGGACTCTCTGGCCGCGCGTGCGGCCGTACATGATTTTTGCGCAGCTTGGAATGACCCTGGTGCTGGTGGCGCTTTTTTGCGCCGCCGTGGCCGAGTATTTGGTGGGGCAGCCCGTCTTCGACACGCATCGTCCGGTGCTGGCGGCGGGCGTCGGCGGGTTGGGCGTGCTGGTCATTCTCTTGGGCGTCGTCGCGGCGAAACGACGGCAGGCCAAAAAAGTGCCTGACCCCGGCAAACTGGTGGATTTTCTCGAGCCGCGTTTCTGGGGCGGCGTGATCCTTGTGCTCGGCCTCCTGACGTTCAATTTCCAAACGTGGGGTCTCGACCTGCGCTGGTTGGAATTGTGCGCCCGCCTGGACGGGCAGGCGCAAATCGTCCGGGCGCGCGAGCCGGCGGAACCGGACAAGCCGGAGAAACCTGCGCCAAAGCCGGTCAGCGCGCCCGCGATCAAAATCCAGGGCATCATTTTCAAGGCCGAGCATCCGGTCGTCCTGATTGATGGCGAATCTTACAGCGTGGGCGAGACCGTGGACGACGCGGTGATCAAGGAGATTACGCGCGAGGGCATCGTGGTGCAGATCGGGCGCGAGACGAGATTGATCCGTATGGGGTCAGGGCGGGGGACGAATGGGATGACGGGGCGGAAGTGACAAAGGAGCGAAGGTTTTCAACCCGCAGCCATGTTCACCAGCCGAACGTCTCGAAACTTGCGAACACCACTTCCCACCTCACGCTGCTGCGGGTTGAAAACCCGCGCTCCGTGAAAACTCACTTCCCCACGCGTTCCGTCTCCGCCTTCTCCAGCGCCGCCTTCATCTTCTCGTCCAGAATTTCCACGCCTGCGTCCTTCTTCACCTTGGCGAAGAATTTCGGCAGCTCCTTGTCCAACGCTTGTTGCGTGAGGAAATCCTTGATGCGCTCCTTGGCCTCGGTGAACGGCACTTTCCGCGCGGGAATGATCTCGTGCAGCTTGATGATGTGGTAACCGTAGTCCGTCGTGACGAGGTCGCTGATCTGGTTGGTGGCGAGGCCGAACGCCGCTTTCTCAAACTCCGGCACCATCGCGCGGCGCGGGTCGTCCTTGGCGCGGGCGAACTTGTATTCGCCCTTCGTCTCCTTCGCGCCGGGGTCTTCGGTGAAGGTCGTGGCGAGCAGCACGAAATCCTCGCCCTTGCGCGCCCGCTCCAGCACGCCTTCCGCGCGTGCCTTCTTTCTTAATTTGTCTTCCGTGCTGAGTTCCTGGCCGGTGCCGAGGTCTTTGGTCGCGAAGAGAATGTGCGTCGCCCGCGCCAGCTCGGGCTGCTTGAACGCCACGTCATTTGTCTCCCAGAACTTCTGCATGTCCGCCTCGGGGATCACGAGCTTGTCCTTCACTTCGCGGTTGATGACGGCTTCGGAAATCGCCTGCTCCACCACGCGGTTCGTGAACTGCGCGCGCGTCATGCCGAGCGAGCGCAAGTGGCGCGCGAAATCTTCGTCCGTCGTCGCCATCTTGCGCGTGTCGTCGAGGAACTTCGTGATGTTCGTCTTGGCGTTTTCTTTGTCGGCGGCGCTCGCCTGGGTGACGAGCAATCGCGTGACGAGAATGCGGTCGAGCAACTGCGCCTCCGCCGCCTCGCGCCGCGTCTCGGCGATGTTCTGCCCGCGCGCCGCGAGATTGGCGCGGTAGGCGATGAAGGCGTCGTCCAGCTCGCTGCGGCGGATTTCCACGCCGCCGCCCTTGGCGAGCACGGGGCCGAAGGTCATGTCGGCGGCTTGGGTGAAAGGCGCGGCGCACAGGAGCGCGCACGCGAGACTGAGAATCGTTGTTTTCATTTTCGAGTTTTCCTCACGCCAGCCGAATGCTGGCGGCACGTTGTTACAACTTCACTACCCGCACGTTGCTGATGTCCGCGTCCTTCGCCAGTTCTTCCAGCAGCGCCGCGGGCGGCACGCTGTCCAAATTCAACACCGTGAAGGCCTGCCCGCCCGCCGCGTCCCGGCTCAGGCTCATGCTCGCGATGTTCACGCCGTGCTTGCCCATCAGCATCCCGATGTAGCCGACGATGCCCGGACGATCCTTGTTGTTCATCATGAACACCACGCCGCTCGGCACAAT
>JANOAY010000027.1:0-3717 GCA_031411375.1 Pedosphaera sp.
GGTGGATGGCGGCGGACATTCGCTCCAGCGCCGCGTGGCCGCGAACTACGGCAACGACGCCGCGAACTGGCTCGCCGCCGCGCCCACCGCCGGCGGCGCCAACGCCAGCAGCCCCGTGGCTCCGCCTGTCATCACCCAGTCGCCCGCGACGGCGAACGTGTTCCTGAACGCGAACGTGCTGTTGCAAGCCGCCGCGACCGGCCCCGGACCGATCTCGTGGCAGTGGCGTTTCAACGGCGCGGAAATTCCCGGCGCGACGAACGCGGGCCTGTTCCTCGAGGCCGTGCGCGCCGAGGAGGCGGGCACGTATGACGCCTTCGCCTACAACGCGGGCGGTGCCGTCTTCACCGCGCCCGCGCAACTGACCATCGTGCAGCCCGTGTTCCTCACGCTCGCGCCGCCCGCGTTTTATCAGACCAACGCCGGCTCGAACGTGACCTTCACCGTCAGCGCGGGCGGCACCCAGCCCTACGCCTACCAGTGGCGCTTCAACGGCGCGGACCTGCCGGGCGCGACCGGCCCGGCGTTCACAATGACCAACCTCGTGCTGGCCCAGGCCGGGTTTTACTCCGCCGTGGTCACAAACACCTACGGCGCGGTCACCGCGAACGTGACCCTCGCGGTCCTGGTGCGCCCGGTGATCACCAACAACATCCAGCCGGTGACCGTGCTGCAAGGCGGCACCGCCGTCTTCACCCTGGTGGCCGGGCCGGATCATCCGCTGGCCCCGCTCTGGTACCGCTGGATTCGCAACGCTTCGGCCTACGCCACCACCTCCGTGCCGGTGCTCATCATCACGAACGTCCAGGCCAACGCGACCGTGCGCGTGGCCGTGACCAATGGTGCCGCGCCTGGCGGTGTCTTCAGCCCGCCCACCCCCGGCACAGTCGCGCTCACCATGCTGCCCGACTTCGACGGCGACGGCATCTCGGACTGGTGGGAGACGAATTACTTCGGCAACATTGGCACGACCAACACCGCCGCCAATGCTGCGGCGGACCCGGACGGCGACGGCATGAGCAATCGTGATGAATACATCGCCGGCACCAATCCGACGAATGCGCTGAGCCTGCTGCGCCTCGACATCGTTCCGTCAGGTGGCGGCCAGCTTGAGTTTGTGGCGCAATCCAACATCGCCTACACCATCCAGTACCGGACCAACCTGTCCGGGCCGCCCTGGACGAGCGTCACGAACATCGCGGGCCAGTCGCTCATCCGCACCATCCAGTTAAACGCGCCCTATCCCGCGCCCGAGCCGGAACGCTATTTCCGCGTGGTCACGCCGCCGGTGCCGTAGCGGGAAACAGTTTGGAAACAACGCCGCCGCGTGATGAACGCGGCGGCGATTTTTTTGCGGAGCGCGGACCGCCGAGTCCGCGTGTTCAAAAGCCAGAACCACGGAAGACACGAAATCGAAAAGTCAGGCGCGCGGTGTTCGGGATAGGAGTTGCGGACAGCCATGTCCGCAGTTCGCATCCCCAGCGAGCCGGACACCGGACAGGCTGTCCGCTGCTCCGTTCAGGGCGCAGCATTCCCCTGCCATTTATTCCCCTGACTTTGAGTTTGAAGGGCAGGGGAAGGCCGGCAGGTTCGCTTCAAGGCCACTGGAGACATCGGCTTTGACGAACTGACAAACACGCGGACTCGGCGGTCCGCGCTCCGACTGATTACTGCCCACTGATTACTGCTTCGCCTCGCCCCGCAGCCAGTCCGCCAGCAGTTCAATCGAACGCGCATCGAGAATTTTGTCGTCGCTGAACGCCGGCATCCGGTCGTTGCGCTTGCCATAGAAACGTTCGTGCTTCGGGTTCGCGATGATGCCGATGAGCCATTCGCGCGAGCCGTAGCCGGTCAGGTCGGGCGCGGTGGCGTCCTCGTCCTTCTTGCGGAACTGATGGCACTCGGTGCAGCGCGCTGTCTCGCTGGTCATGAACTTGCGGCCGGCCTCGATCAGCGCGGCATCGCGCTTGTCGGCTTCAACGAACGAGGGCAACTGCGCTTCCGCAGCGAGCGCGGCAGTGATTTGCTGCAACTGCTCGGGCGTGAAATTCGTCGCGTCCTTCTTCACGAACTTCACCATCTTGCCGTCGGCGAATTTCGTACCGCCAAAAAAGTTGGAACTGGCGATGCGCTTCGGGTCGAGCATCGCCGCCGCCCATTCGCGCGAGCCGAAACCTTTGAGGTCGGCGGCAGACTGCGGATCCTTCACCGCGAGGCCGAGGCCGTTGTGGCCCTCGTAGCGATGGCAGCTCGCGCAGTTCTTCGCGAAGAGCTTCGGGCCTTGCGTGAGCGGATCGTTGCGCAAGAGTTCTACCGCTCCGGTGATGGGAATGCCGCGCGCGTGCGCCAGCTCCACCACGCGTTTTGACTCCTGCTCCGCCTGCTTCACCGAGGCCAGGTACTCCGGCTTGTGCAAATCTTCGCGCACCGCCTGCACGGTGAGCAGCGTGGCGCTGATGAGGATGATTCCCAGCAAACCAAGATTGAAGCGATGCCCCAGCCGCCATTTGCCGATGAAAGGCATGGCGAACAACAGGCCCAGGACCAGGCTCGGAATGATGATCGCCCCGACGAGTTCGCCGTGATGGCCGAAAATCTTGATCAGCCACTCAACCTTGAGGAACTGAAACAGAAACAGGAAATACCATTCCGGCCGTGCGGCGCTGAAGCTCTCGCTGGGATCAGCGGGCGCTCCCAGCGGCGCTCCGAGGTCGCCGCCTCCGAACAGTCGCCGCTGCGCGATCAGGAACATGACGGTGGCCAGCACCGCGAGGCAGGCGACAATATCCTTCAACACTTGATCCGGCCAGAAGGCGCAGTCGGGTTTGCTCTTCGGCTGCGCGGCGGTGAGTCCGTGTTTGCGGAACAAATAAACGTGGCCAACGATGAACGCGATGACCAGCCCCGGCAGCACGCCCGCGTGCAGCGCGAAGAAACGCGTGAGCGTGTGATGCCCGTAGTCCGCGCCGCCGATGACGATCTTCTGCAACTCCGGCCCGACGAACGGCGTGATGGCCATGATGTTCGTCGCGACTTTGGTGGCCCAGTAGCCTTTCTGATCCCACGGCAGCAAGTAGCCGGTGAGCGACAGGCCGAGCACGAGCAGCAGCAGCACCATGCCGAAGAAGAAATTGATCTCGCGCGGCGCTTTGTAAGCGCCATCCACGACCACTTGCATCAGGTGCAGGACGAGCAGCACCGTCATGGCCTGCGCCGTGAAATGATGGATGCCGCGCAGCAGCCATCCGCCCCACATCTCGTGCTGGATGTAATACACGCTCTCCCACGCCGTCTGCGAACTGGGCGAGTAGGCCATCCAGAGGAACACGCCGGTGATGACCTGCACCATGAAGGCGAAGCTCAGGGTGCTGCCCCACACGTAGCGCCAGCGCGAGCCGCCCGGCACGTTTTCGTAAAGCGACTCGTGCAAGAGCTTCTTGCAACCCGTGCGCGAGTCGAGCCAGTCGTAAAGCGCCGTGACTTTTTTCATGGGCGAAAATGTTTTGCGGTTTGCGCGCCGTGGGCGGGTCGGCAGCGTGCTGCCAGTTTGCAACTGGCAGGGGCCGCCATGTTCCGGACGTCTTCTCCGTGTTCATGCGCGCTCGAAAAGCTCCGGCCTCTGCCGGTTGCAAACCGGCAGCACGTTGAGTGCATCGCTCCGCGACGCCACCCTCTTCCGGCGTCCAACCGTGGGCTGAAGCCCACGGCTACCGTCGG
>JANOAY010000028.1:0-7591 GCA_031411375.1 Pedosphaera sp.
AGGATCACCAGCCGGGACGGCCAGTGGACAGGTGGCAGCCGGGACGGCTGCCCCACTACGAGGCGGTGGGTTTTGTCGCGCCGCGACAAAACCAGCCCGCGCAGAGCGGGCGGCCGGTGCGGCCTACAGTGCGACCAGCTCGTTGGGCCTTCCGGCGGGCCGCTCTGCGCGGCCCGACTGGTCGCAGCGCGACCCCTTCCACCAGTCTGCGCGGACGCTTGGCGTTCGCATCCGTGTCTGCTACTTCCACGCCCATGTCATTTCGTCATCGCATCAGCCTCGTCCGCGTGGCGCTGATTCTTTTTCTGCTCACGGGCATCTTTGCCCGCGCGCATCAGCCGGGACTGAGCACGGTCTTCATTGACCTCGGCTCGAACCGCCTCACCGCGCAGATTATCGTGGCGTGGGCGGAACTGGACGGCACCAACTCGCTCGACACGAATCACGACCGCAACCTAAGCACAGAAGAACTAGCCATCGCGCGCCCGCGCCTGCTGCGCCTGGCCGAGAGCGCGCTCTCGTTGGAATCGGATGGACGAATGCTCGCTTTGAAAGCGCCACCCGAATTACAAATTGACGACACCACCGGACTCCGTTTCCAGCTCACGTTTGAACTCCCGTCCACCAAGGTGCTGCTCGTCACTTCGGAAATCATTTCCGAACTACAAGCCGGCCACAGCCAGATCCTGATGGTGCGCGCCGCCGGCGGCGCAAAGCTCGGCGAGTCCGTCCTGGATCGAAACAAGCCCACGGTGGAAATCCCGCTGCACGCCACCGCCGGCCAGAAGCCCGTGTCCGCCGTGCGCGAGTTTCTCGTGCTCGGTCTCGAGCACATTCTCACCGGCTGGGATCATCTCGCGTTCCTGTTCGGGCTGCTGATCGTGGGCGGCAAGTTGCGCGACGCGTTGAAAATCATCACCTCGTTCACCGTGGCGCATTCGCTCACGCTGGCGCTGGCTACACTGAATTTAATTCGCATTCCGTCCAGCATCGTTGAGCCGATCATCGCGGCGTCCATCATCTACGTCGGCTTCGAGAACGTGCTGCGGAAGGATTTTCACAACCGCTGGATGCTGACCTTCGCCTTCGGGCTGATTCACGGCTGCGGCTTCGCCTCGATCTTGCGCGAGATGGGCGTGGGCGCGAACGGCAGCAGCGTGGTCACGCCGCTGGTCTGGTTTAATCTCGGCGTCGAGGCCGGGCAGCTCGCCATCGCCGCGCTGATGCTGCCGATGATCTGGAAATTAAAGAGCGTGTTCCCGAAACGGTGGGTGCCGGTGATGTCGGTGGCGCTGATTGTTCTCGGCAGCTACTTCCTCGTGCAGCGCGTGTGGCCGTGAACCGGCGCGCGGGTTTTCAACCCGCAGCAATGTGAAAGGTAGAACGGTGTCCGCAAGTTCTTACGCCGCCGTCATGCGGGCGTTGCTGCGGGCTGGAAAGCCCGCGCTCCGAAAAACTCACCACCGCTTCTCGTCCGCATCAATGAAGTCCACGAAGCTCTTCAAGTCATCGCGGTGCGTGAGACCGGCGGCTTCCTTGCGCTGCTTCAAACGGTTCTCCATTTCCACGTCGCCCGGCTTGGGGTAATTCGCCATCGCGTCGGCGTGTGCGCGCTTTTCCGCTTCGGACTTCTTCACGTGCACGCGCACCCAGTCGCAGACCTCGCCGTCAGTCGTGGTGTTTTTCACCACCTGGATCATCTGCTCGTGCGTGAGACCGGCGGCTTGCAGCCAGCGTCCGTCGAAGCCTTTGCCAAAATTCGGCTGATAGTCCGCGTGCAGTTTGCCGGCGAGGTGCAGGCGAATCTTGTCGAGGTAACGCGGCAGGTGCATCCAGCCGCACATCGTCTCACGCGGGCTGCGCGGAAAAATAATTTGGTCGCTCATGTGGCGCGGAATGTTTGGGACGGGTGAGGTGGTGTCAACCGCCACCGGGGAGCGCCGGCATCCTGGACGGCAGCCCACGCCGGCTGGAAGCCGGCGCTCCCAGATCACCCCTCGGCCAGCAGCGCGGCCCACTGCGCGCGCCAGCGACGGGCCAGCGGAAACTCGCGCCCGCTCCGCATCCGCACGCGCCCGTCCCCGTGGCTCTTGCGGATGATTTCCGCGACATGTCCGGCGTTGACCAGCGTCGAGCGGTTGATACGGAGGAAATTTCCCGGCGGCAATTTTTGCTGCAACACGGCCAGCGTCTGGCGCGTGCGAAAATTCTCCGAAGTCGTGGCGACCGCCGAGCCGCCGCGATTGGCCACCACCGATTCAATCTCCTCCGCGCGGAGCAGGACAAACTTGCGCCCCACTTTCAGGCTCAGACCGGAGGCAATCTCGCCGCGCGCTCCGGCCTGTTTCGCCAGTGCGGCGAGTTCCGCACCGGGCGGCGGCAACTGGCCGCGCAAACGTCGCCGCGCGCGCTCCACCGCTTCGCGAAAACGCTCGGGCGTGAACGGCTTGAGCAGGTAGTCCACCGCGTGCGAAGAAAAGGCGCGCACCGCGTGGCGTTCGGAGGCGGTGGCAAAAATCACGGCGGGCGGAGCCTCACCATCGAGGGACTGCAACAGTTCCAGCCCGCTCAGGCCCGGCAGACGGATGTCGAGGAAGAGCAAATCCGGCCGCTCGGTGCGAATGATTTCCAGCGCGACCGCTCCGTCCACGCACTCGGCGACGAGTGCGATGTCTTTCTCCGCCGCGATCAGCCGGCGCAGGACATCGCGCGCCAGCGGCTCGTCTTCCACCATGACCGCGCGAATTTTCTTCAAGGGGCGGGAACGAGGTCTGTCTTCTTCTGATGCTCCTTGTGCAGGGAGTGCTTCATGGGCGGGTTCACCTTCGCGAGCTGGAACTGTTTCAGCGTCAGCGGCTCGGCGTGATCGGCCCCCTCGCGAACGTGGTAGAAACGGTTCTTTTCCAACCCGGTGATCTTTTGCGTCAGGCCCGTGACGGGCCAGAAAATCTCCACGGCCTTCACCGCGCGCGCGTCGCCTAGGCCGAATTCCTGCCGCAGTGGCGACGAGCCGAAGCTGCCGCCATTGCACACGTTCTTGTAGAGCGACCGCTCGCCGCCGGGCGTGTCGAGGATGACGCGCACGCGCGCGCCGATGGCCGCACGGTTGGACTTCACGCCTTCAACTTTGATGGTAAGCCAGCCGTTGGTGGTCCCGGGATTCACGAAGAGCGCGTTGCGATAATTGTCGCCGGTGTAGGCGCCGCCCATCACGGCGTAGATGTCCTGGTTTCCGTTGTTGTCGAGATCGGCGAAGGCGACGCCGTGACCTTTTTGCAAATGGCCGAAACCGCCCGCCGTGGTCACGTCGTGAAAGCCCTTGCCGCCGTTGTTGCGAAAGGCGCGGTTGGGGACCAGCGTCGAGAAATCCGGATCGCCCGTGCCGAGATACATGTCGAGCCAGCCGTCGTTGTCGAAGTCGCCGAAGTTGCTGCCCATCGTATGCAGCACACGGTAGAGGCCCGCTTCTTTCGTCACGTCCTCGAACGTGCCGTCGCCTTTGTTGTGATAGAGCCGCGCGCGTTCGGCGCGATGCGGCAGGCCGAGGTAGTCCGCCGCGATTTCATCAATCGTTGCGGAGTAGCCCGAGACAAAAAGATCCAACCGCCCGTCGTTGTCGTAGTCGAAGAACCACGTCGGGAAGCTCGACACTGGCTCGGCCACGCCGGCCTTCTTTGTCGCGTCGGAAAATTTCCACGCCGGATTCTTGGCTGAGAAATTCGCCGGCGGGCCGTCGTTGTGGAGGAGCGTGTTGTACTGGCCGCGGCAGGAGATGTAGAGGTCGGGCCGTCCGTCATTGTCGTAGTCGCCGCTGGTCACACCCTTCACAAAACCCACCAGCGCCACGCCTGAGTTCACCGCGCATTCCGTGAACGTGCCGTTGCCGTTGTTGCGATACAGTTCGCACGGATGCTCGTCGCCCTCGGAAGATTCATTGCCGATGAACAGGTCCAGCCAGCCGTCGCCGTCGAAATCCAACCACGTTATGGCCTGCGTTGGATGAAAGCTCAGCAGGCCCGCCGCCTCCGTCACGTCCTCGAAGGTGCCGTCGCCGTTGTTGCGCAGCAGCGAGTTCGGGTGCCGCCCGGCCTGGCCCAGCCACGCCCCGCGCGCCATGAACACATCCATGAACCCGTCGTTGTTGAAGTCGGTCTGCGTGATGTTCAGGCTGCCGGTCAGTCCCAGCAAACCCGCCTCGCGCGTGCGCTCGTGAAACGTGCCGTCGCCGTTGTTGTGAAAAAATCGCAACTGCCCGTGCAGGCTCCACGAAGACGCCATCACGTCGAGCAAACCGTCGCCGTCGAAATCTTCCATGATGCAGCCGCCCGCGAGATCATCCACGTCGAGACCGGCGGCGGCGGCAGCTTCGGGGAAGCGCGGGAGCGGATATTCGGAGGCGAAAGCGGCGGGTGGAATGAGCCACTCAGGGGAAACTTTCTCGGGATATTCACCCAGCGTCATGTGTGCGATGTTCAGCAGCCAGCGCGTGCCGAGCGCGTTCGGACGGGACTTGAGCATCTGGGTGAACGCGCCCACGGCCCCGCGCGAACCGGCGGGCAATTGATGGAAGCCCGCGCCCTGAATCGGGAACAGGCACGAGTCGGCGTTGTGATTGAGCTGACAGTTCTCCTGCTCGCCGAGGCGAAGGTAGGTGAGGCCGCGCTGCATTTGCAGGAACCACTGGTTCTGCGCGCCGATGTTCAGTTTGAGTTCGCGCGAGATCGCGGGCAGCGCGTTGAACTCTTGCAACGCCTCGACCGACTGCCCGGCGCGCATCATCTGGGTGGCCAGTTGCGCGCGCAGTCCGAACTGCTTCCCGGTGTTCGTCTCCTGCAAGAGCGTAGTGCGCAGCAGCGGAATGGCCTCGCGGTTCAGATACGGGCTGGCAAACGGATCGGCGCGGCGGAGCAGTTCCTGCAAACGCGCGACCATGCGGATCGTGCCCGGCCCCTGCTTGCCTTTCCCGCCCAGCGGCACGGCGCAGAAGGCTTCGTTCGTGGGCGCGATTTTGGGCGGAGCAGAATTGGTCGCATGAACCGTGGCGACCATGAGGAGCAAAAGCAAAAACACCGGCACGCTAGTCGTGGCGAAAATTTGGACGTGCGTCCGCCAGAAATCCGGGCGCAATTTATTTTGCGGCGGCGACTTCGATTTCAAAATGTGCAGCACGTTCAATTCTCCCACGCGCTGGTTTTAGCCGGGGTGACAATCGCGAAAAGAGTTGTGGGATGAAGTGCCGGAAACCCGCGCCGAGCGGGAGCGGTTGGACAGCTCGGCAGCGGAGCGCGCCCCTCGGCCATGTCGTTCACCACATTTTCCGACCGCCTTTGAATCCTGAAAGGATTCAGACAAATCAGCCCAACGTTGCGTCACCGAGACGCTACGCTGGGTTGTGGTGTGATGAGCTATCAACCCTGCAAGGGTTGAACCTGGGAACATTGAACGCGGGTTTGATGCGACTCTTTCAGAGTTGGGAAGTTTTTAGATCGCCACCCAGGGTAACCTCGCGAACTCGGCAACCGTGGGCTGGATGATGCAATCCTTTCAGGATTGAAGGGAGACAGCCTCACGCGAGATCCACGCACGCCACTTCGTAGGACGCGAGGGACAGTTCGATTTTACCCGACACAGACTGAACCACTGCGCCGTCCGCCGTCGTGAATTGTTCCGGCGCTTGCGTGGCTGCTTCGACCGTTCCGGCGTTCAGCCGCAGCACCCGCGCCTCACCGGTGCCGGTCTTGATTTTGATTTCCTGCGGCTCGGGCAAGAGGTTCGCCACGAGCACGCGCTTGCGATTCTTCGCGTCGAGCAAAGTGATCGCTTCGACTTGCAGCGGAAGCGTGGACTGAGTCGGCAGCACGCGGTCGTAACCGGCCAGCGCGGCGAACACAAAGTAGAGCGGGAACACCGCACCCGCTTGGGATGGGAATTTCTCCGGCAGCAACGAGCCGCTCTCGCGCTCCATCAATCCACGCCAGCCCGTCGTTTCAAAATACGTCGCGCTGTGGACATGCGGCGAAAGCGCGAGCCGCGAGAGATGCGCCACCGTCCAGGCCGCGCCGAAGAGCGACATCTGCCGTGCGTCCACGTCGCCGGGCAACTGGCCGCTGGCAATGTCGTCCGCGCCCGCCGGAACCTTGTGCCACGCGCGCAGCGTGATGGGCGAGATGACCACTTGCTGCGGCGTGATGGCCTTGGCGCTCTCGATGGTCTCGCTGATGTCCGCCGCGTTCTCGATCATCGTGCGCGCGTCGCGCAGGTGAACTTGCGGCGTGTTCGGATAACATGGGAGCGCGGTGGAATCAGCGGGCGGACGCTGGCGATTGAACTCGGTGAAGAACGGCGTGGCCCCGGCGGCGACGAGAATCTGCGCGCCATAGCCCGCCAGTTTCTGCCGCGCGAGCCTCACCACTTCCGGCGGCACCATGCTTTTGCCGTCCTGATAAACGATCCACAGCGACACCTTCGGGCGCACCGTTTCCAGTTCGCGCAGGAACTCCGCGAGTTCCGCTGCCGGGTCCGCGCCGAAGTGCAACCCGAGTTGCAACGATACTTGCAACTGAGCCGCCTGTTCAGAGGCCGCGTGCAACTCCGCGCGCCAGTCGTGCGTGAACGTCACATCGCCGCGCAGATGCGCGAGTCGCAGCGCACGCAGGCGCGTCACTTCCGTCGCGCTCAAGGGCTGCCCGTGCTTCGCCATGCGCGTGCCGAGCGCGGGCCGCGCCAGCACCGGCGTGGTGTTGATCGAGAGTTGAGCGCCCCGGCCCTGATTCACCGGCAGCACTTTCTTGTTCTCGGGATTGATGAGCGTGAGCGTCACGACGTGGCGCACGCGGTCACCGATCTTTACCGCGACCGGCTTGGGCAAATCCTGCGGCGTGCTGTAGGTCTTGAACGAGGTGTCGCCGTAGTTGCGCTGATCCTCCGTCTCGAACACCTCGCCCTCGAAACGAATTTCCGCCCGCACGCCTGCTGCAAATTCCTGCGTGAGCGCGCGCACGTCCTTGTGCGGCTGCCACGGCGCGATGTTCTTCGGCCAACTCATCTGCTCGCTCGAACCATCGTTGTGCTCCAGCGTCACGGCCTTGCCCGCGCATTCGGCGACGGGATGCAACAGGCAGATGCCGATGCGGTTGCGACGGAAGTCAGACTTGGCCTCGCCCTCAAACGTGAACGTGATGCGCCCGCCGCTTTCACCGCGCACCGCGCCGCGCCAGAAGTAATTCACCTCGCGCTCCTCGCATTCGACATCAAACGTGAGATCGAAGGAATCGGCGCGCACGGCACTTTGCAAATTCAGCACACGCCACGCGATGGTGTTCCAATTCTGGTCGCGCACCACCGCGTAGATGCTGCGGATGATCTCGTGATCGCCGAGCCGCACGTAGCGCAGGAAGGCGTTATCCGGCTCGAAGATCATCGTGAGCGGGCCGGCGCGGAGCGTGAGCGGCGCGGGCGGCAATTCCGCGTGTCCGTAGAGCAAGAGGTTTTGGTTCAGCATGGCGTTCCTAAATCGGCGCGTGTTTTAGCGATGGCCCGGAACGCGGGCAATGGAAATGGCGGGGAATCGCTTGAGGTCGGGCGCCTCGAA
>JANOAY010000029.1:0-3253 GCA_031411375.1 Pedosphaera sp.
CCCGGAATAAAAAGGGAGTCAGGCTGTAAGCGGTCAGTCAGTTGAGGTGTGGTTCGGGTGTCCGTCGCCAGAGGCGACGGATATGAGATATACGAAACCGTATTTGGAGACGGTCGAATTGCTGGCCTTCCTCGCGAAGGCTCCGATGGCGAGAGTCCTGCCGTTTTCCAAGATCAGCCGCTTCACCCTCGATGAAATCATCTGTGCCGCAGATCGTCTTGCCGAGTGCGCCTATCTGGTTCTCAGCGGCAAATGTGAACAACGCCTCCAGCCTCCCGGCGGCGCAACGAAGCCCCTTCAAACTTTTCAACAAGGCGACACCTTCGGCCTGGATGCCGCAAACCCCGCCCTGGTCGTTGTCGCAACCGAAGACTGCGTCGTGCTCGGAATTCCGCTGGAGGAACTCTCGACGCTCGCCTCAACCACTTCAGGCACTGAGCCTGCTGGCTCAACGCGTCCATCAAACCCGCTGGACTCGACCTTCTTCTTCAGGGCACCCACGGGAAAACTGACCGTCCTTGCGTTCATGTCCGCCGCATTGCCAGCTGAATTTCTGGGACGCCAGCTCGCCTGCCGACTGCGGCTGGAGACAGGCGGGCCTGTTGTGCTGGTTCATCTCGTCGCACGCGACGCCCTCAGCAAGGGCGGGGGTGAACCCGTTGATTGCACGCTGAACGGCGAACTCTCCAGCCTCGGTTCCATCCGCGAGAACGGTGACGGCGCGCACTCGTTGCGTGTCGGACTGACTTCCGACGCGCCCAATCCTGATGCGCTTGGTGCGTTGTTCCAACAGTTGCGTCGCCGGTTCCGGCATGTGCTCGTGGATGCTGCGGTCGAAGTCATCCCGCCTGATCTTCTTTTCGGCTGCATCGCACAATCCAGCTCCGCCTGTTTCTTCCTGCGTCGTGACGCGGGCGATCTGTATCGCATGGATTTGCTTCTGCACGAGTTGCACCGCCGTCTCAACAGCCCCGTGTCCATTGAACTGAATCCTGTCCTCTGCCTCGGCGAGAATGAAACCATGGATGGTTTCGACACACGCATCGAACGCACCGGTCTCCGCCTGCGATCAACAATCCGCAGCTGCCCCCGCCTCGCTGATCCCCGCGAACCTGCATCGTTGACTGCTCCGTCAGGATCATTTCATCCCGATGTGAACCGCCTTGCGCGCGATCTGGGCAACTGTCTCATCGGCCTGGCGCTGTCTTCTGGCGGCGCGAAGGGATTTGCCCACGCGGGCGTCATCCAGGTGCTTGAAGAGAACAACATCGAAGTGGACGTCGTGGCCGGATCAAGCATGGGCGCCTATATCGGTGCGCTCTGGGCGTTCGGCTGCAACGGTTCAAAACTGGACGAGCTCGCGCGCGAAATGAAGGCGCGCCGGGCGTTCTGGAGCCTGATTGACCCCGTCTTCCCGCCGCGCCAGGGATTCCTGCATGGACTCGCCGTGAAACACCGGCTCCAGCGCACGATCGGCGATGCGCAGTTTGGCGACCTGCTCCGGCCGTTGCGCGTCGTCGCAACAAATCTAAACACGCTCGAACGCAAAATCTTCACGAAGGGCGACGTCGCCACCGCCGTTCACGCCAGCATCGCCGTGCCGGGCGTCTGCGTGCCCGTGCAGATCGGCGACGAAGCGTTCATTGACGGCGGCATCGTGGATCCGCTCCCGACGGACGTGCTGCACGAAATGGGCGTTCACCGGATCATCGCCGTCAACACCATCCGCACGCCCGACCGCATCAGGCAGCGGCTCGAACAGGAGCGCGCGCTTGAGATGCGCAGGCGGCATCGCTCCGCTGAGTTCGCGCGGCAGCTCGTCCCCATCAACCAGCACCTGAACTATTTTGCGCGGGGCAACATTCTCGACGTGCTGGTTCATACGATTCACGGCGCGCAAATCCAGGTGGCCGAGGCAAGCTGCCGTCTCGCGAGCATCGTCCTGCGTCCCGAGACCGACGACGACCGCTGGCTCGATTTCCGCAAACCCGAACACCACATCAAAGCGGGCCGCGACGTCGCGCTGGAACAACTCGAAGAAATCAAACGCCTGATGCGACCGAAAGGAACAGTCCATGAACACCAAACGCCTTCTCGATCAATGGCACCCGTTGCCGGCTGATTCGCTCCGCGAGTTGCAGGCGCACAAGCTCCGCAACTTCCTGCGCGACGTCGTCCTGCCGTTCTCGCCGCACTACCGCCGCCTCTTTCGCGACCTCGGCATGAACGCCGACTCCATCCGCACGCTCGACGACTTGCAACGCGTCCCGTTCTCCTCCAAAGCCGATCTCCTCCCCACTGCCGACGAGCCGAAGCGATTCACCCAATACGTCATCGCGCCCGACCGAGACGCGCTTGCCAGCCGTCCCGGCACGATTCTTCGCGCGCTGCTCCACGGAAAGAAACAGGTGGCCGAAGAACTGGCGAATGAGTTCCGTCCCGTCTCGATTCACTTCACTACGGGCCGCGCGGCGGAACCGCTGCCCTTCGTTCTCACACGCCACGACCTCGCCAACATCCAGTCCGCCAGCCGTCGTTTGATGGAAGTATGCGGCGCGCAGCCTGAGTTCAAGATGCTCAATGCCTTTCCCTACGCGCCGCATCTCGCGTTCTGGTTCACCTACTACGCCGGCCTTGCGCTGGGAACGCTCACCGTCAGTTCCGGCGGCGGCAAGGTCGCGGGCACCGAGGGCAACCTTCGCCTCATGCGCAAACTCACACCCGACGTGCTCATCGGGGTTCCGACGTTCATCTATCATCTGCTGCGTCAGGCGATAGATGAAGGCGTCCGTTGCGAAAACTTGAAACGCATCGTGCTCGGCGGCGAAAAAGTCAGCGACGGCATGAGGCGCAAACTTTACGAGCTGGCCCACGAACTCGGAGCGCGCGACGTGAACGTGCTGGCCACCTACGGATTCACCGAGGCGAAACTCGCGTGGGCCGAATGTCCCCACCCGCAGGATCAGCCCTCCGGCGGCTATCATCTTTATCCCGACCTCGGCGTCATTGAGATTGTTGATCCGAAATCGGGCCGCGCCGTTGAACCCGGCAATCCCGGCGAAATAGTTTTCACCCCGCTCGACTCGCGCGGCTCGGTGGTGCTGCGCTACCGCACTGGCGACTTCATTGACGGCGGCTTGAGTTACGGGCCTTGTCCGCATTGTGGCCGCGTCATGCCGCGTCTCGTTGGAAACATTTCCCGCAGCTCCGAGATCAAGGAGATGAAACTCGACAAGCTCAAGGGCACGCTCGT
>JANOAY010000030.1:0-3935 GCA_031411375.1 Pedosphaera sp.
GATTAAAAATAGTTTCTTCATGCTTCATCCTGAAATGGTGTGCCTGCACACAGTGCCGACACAGGTTAATAACGACCGACGACTGCTGACGAACGAACCGGTGGGATCAGGATGCAACAGGCGGGCCGCGCTCAGGATGAAGCGAGAGATCGTGGGAGATGAAGAAAGATTCAGAAGGCAGCGCTGAGACGGGAATCACTACCGCGACCGGAGCCGCAGCAACCGCCACGTCCGCCACATCGGTGTGCCCATGCTCCAGGGTCGTGACGAGGCAGTAGTGGGTGGGAGCCTGATGATCACAGTGGAACCAGTGATGCAGCGCCGGGCTGGCGCTGGCCAGGGCCGAGACGAACAGGAACAGCACCAGCAAACCGGCGAGAACCGGCTTGCCGAACACGCGCCAGGCTGCGGCTGTTCGTTTGGTGATCATGCTTCGAACTAAAACTCTGGATGCTTATAGCGGCAAGATTATTCCCGGCTGAAACACGGGCGGGCCTACTTGCGACGGGGAGCCACGAGCAAATAGCGGTAGGCCACCAACGCCGTGATCAAACCAGCCGCACCGAGGATGAGCACGAAGGGCTTGCGCGGGACGAGGTTCAGATCAATCAACAGATAACTGCCGAGCGCCACGCCGCCGAGCGCGCCCACCAGCATCCGCCAGCGCGAACGCCACGGACCGAGCACGAGCAGCAGCGCCACGGCGGCGAGGTAAAGGCTCACGTCGCCGAGCACGCGCGGATCGGCGCGGTGGGCTTGAGCGTTTTGGTAGAGACCGCCGAGCAGGTGCATGATGGCGATGCCTTCGAGCACGCGGCTGCCCCGGCGCAGGTCGAGGCTGCGCGCGTTTTCCGTCGCCAGCATGAGAGCGAGAAACAGCGCGCCGTTGATTGCGAAGGAGAGGAATTGCTGCCGCTCGTCATCCAGCCATGGCGAGAATTTTTCATCGAGGCCCAGCATGGACAGCGTTGGCCCGTGACCCGCCATCACATCGAGTGCGACCACGAGCACGAGGAGCGCGACGAGATGAAACGGCAGCGCCCAGCGCACGCGCCCGGCGCGCTCAAATTGCAGCGCGATGCCTGAGAAGGTCACGAGCGGCAGCAGCCAGAGCGCCTGGATTTCCGGCTTCTGCTCGAGCCAGTTCCATTGCAGCAACACGCCGAAACAAGTCGCCGCACCCAGCAGGCACGTCGTCCACGCGAAGCCCGTCATGCGCAGACGTGCGAGCGCGAAAAGTGAAAGCACCAGTCCGGTGATGCACGCGGCGAGCAGTTGTTGATTGGTGAAGCTGGCGTCGAAGAGTTGCGTGATCCCATCAGCGGGCTGAACGAACAATTTTATCTCCGGCAGCAAGGCCAGCATCGTCGGCACCACGGACAAGACCGCGCCCGCGAGAAACGCCGCCGAAGCCAGCGCCTCCTCGCGCCGCGCGGCCAGCCAGCCCACGGCCAGCAGCGCGCCCGTGCCGGCGAGCGGCAGCAGCCAGCGCAGCGCGGGCGAAAGCTCCGCGCGCACCAGCCAGACCGTCAGCGCCGCGGCGATGACCACCACCCAGGTGCTGGTGTAGAGAACCGTCTGCGCCAGCGTGAGGCGGCGCGCGTCGATGAGCCAGTGATCCTCGTCCGCGAGGATCCGGCGGTGGACGACTTGCAGGCGGTCGCGCTCGTCCGCCGAGATCATGCCCTGGTGCTCCCAGTTGCGCAGGTCGTTCGAGTATTCGCTGATGCGCCGGCGCAGGATGTCGCCGTAGAGCGCGGGGCGGAGCCGGGCCGGTTCGCCCGCGAGAAAGCGTCCGAGGTCAAGGGCGACTTCCTCCGCCGTCGGACGCGCCTTCGGATCGGTGGCGAGGCACGCGAGGCAGATGGCCTGCATGTCGGCGGGCACGTCCAGCGCCACGTTGCGCAGGAACGGCGGCGCGCGCGTGCAGATCGCTTCGAGGACTTCAGCGGCGCTCTCGCCATTGAACGGCGTGCTGCCAGTCAGCACTTTGAACATCAGGCTGCCGAAGGAAAAAACATCGGAAGCGCCGGACAGCATCCGCCCGCTGGCCTGCTCGGGCGAGGCGTAAAGCGGCGTGCCCTCGAACTGGCTGCGCGTGCGGTCGCCTTCCTCCGCAGAAATGGCGATGCCGAAATCGAGCACCACGGGTTTCATCGCAGCCGTGACGAGCACATTCGCGGGCTTGAGATCACGGTGAATGATCCCGCGCCGGTGCGCGACCGAGAGCGCGCGGGCGATTTCCTGCAGGATGCGCGCCTTCTGCTCGAAGGTCAGGCTGGCCGCGAATTGATCGAGCGGAAACCCTTCGACCAGTTCCATCACGATGGCCGGCGGCTCGTGCTCGTCGAGGACGGAATGGACGGTGACGACGGCGGGGTCGTGCAACGCCGCCGTCTTGCGCGCCTCGTCGAGAATGCGGCGGCGCAAGTCGGCATCCGGCACCGTGTGGAGAATCTTGAGGGCGACGCGGCGGTGAAGTTTTTCATCAAACGCCTCATAGACCGCGCCGAGACCGCCGCGCCCGAGGCAGCGCACGATTTTGAAACCGGCAATCTTCGGCGGCGCATCCGTGACCTCCGCGCCGCGCGGCAGGACGGCGGAGATGCGAATGGTCGGTGAGGCGAGAAACTCACCGGAGCCGTCGTTCGCGCGCAGCAGGGATTCCACATCGTGGCGCAGCGCCGTATCGCCCGAGCAGGCCGCGTCGAGGTAGCGGAGGCGCTCGTCTGGCGAGGTCAGTTCCAGCGCGCGTGCGAAAATATCCTCGATGGATTTGTTCATGCCTTCGTCATCGCGCGTCAGATTTTTGATCCGTTCCGTCCATGAACTACGCTTTGACCGGTGAAGGGATTAGACAGCCATCCGGCGATGGCGGGGAGGACAAAGTTGCGCGCCGGCGCAGAACGAAAGAGAAATTATGAGGCTAAAAACTTGCGGACTGTTGCTGATGACGCTGCTGCTGGCGGGCTGCTGGCAGAAATCCGTGCATCCGTTCTATACCGAGAAGGATCTCGTGGCCGAGCCGAAGCTGGCCGGCGCCTGGAGCGGGCGGAAAAGCGACAACGACGAAAACAAAATGATGTGGACGTTCAGCAGCGCGACCAATCTGCGCCACGACCTGACCATCCGCAGCGACGAGGAGAAGCACGAGTATTTCGCGCAGGTCTTCCGGCTCGACGGCGCGCGCTACCTCGATCTGGTCAGTTCGCGCCCTCTCGAAGTCAGCTCCATTCCCGTGCATCACCTGTTCAAGTTGGAAGAGGTGGGCGAGAAGCTGAAGCTCACGCCGTTGAGCATAGACTGGATGCAAAAGTGGCTGGCCAAAAATCCCGGCACGCTGGCGCACGCCGTCATCGCCGATCCCGAGGGACGCGATGGGGGGCGCGACGAACTGGTGCTGACCGCAGACACCAAGGCGCTGCAAAGTTTCCTTCGCACACACGCGAAGGAGGAGAAGTTCTGGGGCAGGACGCTGCTGTTCGGGCGGTGAGTTCGTGGTGAAGATGGCGAGAATTGGTCGGGCTTCGTCGCTCCGCGCGCCGTTTCACACCTTCAGCCGCAGCAGCTTCTTCGCATTGTCGTGCAAGATTTTCCTTTCAACGGATTTGCTCGGCGCGAGGCGGCGGATGGCGGCGAGGATTTGCGCGCCCTGGCATTTCGGACCCGCGCCGATCTTGTCGTCGCAGTCGCTGCCGTAGAGCAGCTTGTCTTGGTGGCGCGCGAGGAAGTCGCGCATGTGCGCTTCGTCGCGGGTGAAGGCGTTCAGGCCGGAGCCGGCGGAGGTGTCGCCAAAGATGTTCGGGTAGTCGCGCAGCAGTTTGTCGGTGAGTCCGCCGGGGGTAACGGGCGTCGTCGGGTAGAGCGCGGGCTGGGAATGTTCCTTGTCGATGTTCGCCCACCACGTCTGCGCGTGGCCGATGAAGTTCACGCGC
>JANOAY010000031.1:0-1832 GCA_031411375.1 Pedosphaera sp.
CGGGAAACATGATCGAGTGGCAGAAGGCCATTGAGAAACGCAACGCGGAGAAATATCCGAACATGAAACGCGTCGCGCTCCGCCCGTGCGATGACTTGAAGGACAAAGCCTTCGCCGAAGCGACGGCGATCATGAACGCCAATCCCAGCGTGAAGCTGCTGATGAACATCTGTTCGCCCGCCGTGCCCGGGGCGGCGGAAGCGGTGAAGCAGGCGGGCAAAGTCGGCGCGGTCAAAGTCATCGGCCTCGGTTTGCCGAGCGAGAACAAGCGTTACGTGAAGGAGGGTGTGACCGACACGGTGATTCTTTGGAAGGTGCAAGACCTCGGCTACCTCACCATCGAAGCCGCTGCCGCGCTGGCAAAGGGCGAACTGAAACCCGGCGCGACGACTTTCAAATCCAAGCGCGCGGGCGACGTGGAAATCCAAGGCGACAACATTCTGCTGGGCAAACCGTTCCTCTTCACGAAGGAGAACATAGATCAGTTTGATTTTTGATTTCCTTTTCCCGGCAGGCGCAGGCCGGCCTCGTCTTGAACTTGCCCCCACCTTCGCCGATGGTGGCTACCATGACCACTTATCCGACGCCCGACAACGAGGCGAAACGGCTGGAAGCCCTGCGGCAGTACCACATCATGGACACCCCGCCGGAGGCGCTGTACGACGACATCGTGCGTGTGGCCTCGCACCTTTGCGATACGCCCATTGCCACCGTCACGATGGTGGACGGGACGCGCCAGTGGTTCAAAGCGCAGGTGGGTTTGGACGTCTCCGAAGGCCCGCGGGAAGAGGCATTTTGCGCCTACACCATCTGCCAGAGTGGAACGATGCTGGTGAACGACGCGCAGCAGGACGAACGTTTCGCCGCGAACCCGCTGGTCACGGGCGCTCCGCATATCCGCTTCTACGCTGGCGTGCCGCTCCGGACCACGGACGGGGAGGCGCTCGGCTCGTTGTGCGTCATTGACCGTCGGCCCCGGCAGTTGACCCCCGGTCAAACGGAGGCGCTCGAAGCCCTGGGCCGACAGGTCATGGCCCATCTCGAAGCGCGTCGCGTGGCCGCGCAGCTCGCGGCGGCGCTGGAAGAGGTCCAAGTGCTCAAAGGGCTACTGCCCATCTGCGGTCGCTGCAAAAAAATCAAAGACGACGCCGGTGCCTGGGTGGGCCTGGACACTTACATCGCGCAACATGCGGCGGTGGATTTCACGCACGGCATCTGCCCGCATTGTCTGGCGACGTATCGCTCCTCGCTGGACGCGCTGCGCTGAGAGAAATAATCGCGCCGACCCAACGGCGGGTGAATGCGGAACTGCATTCGCAACGTCTGCCTACGCGATGTTTCTTCTCAATCTTCGTCTTGGTGGATGGCTCCTGGCCGCGCTTTTTGCCACCGGCCTGGGGCGGGCCGCCGCTCCTGAGCTTCAATCCTATCCGCAGGCCGCTTCCAAAAAAGGGTTGCAGGTTGAAATCGTGGAGGATGCGCTGGCGCTGGGCGTGAAGCACGCGGGGCTGAACTTCAATCTCTCGCAACTCATTGATCCGAAAGGCGGCACGAACAGCCTGCCGTGGACGCTCGACGGGCGGACGTATCACTTCAAACGCGGTTACGTCGAGAGCATGGACAAGCGCATCAAAACGCTCTCGAATCGCGGCGTGGTGGTGTCGCTGATCGTGCTCACCTACTTCTCCGGCGACACGAACGTGAACCGGATCATGATTCATCCGCAGTGCGTCACGAATGCGCCGAACCGGCTGGGCAATTTCAACACCGTGACCGACGAAGGGCACCGCTGGTTCCAGGCGGCGATGGAGTTTTGCGCGGCGCGCTGGTCA
>JANOAY010000032.1:0-6531 GCA_031411375.1 Pedosphaera sp.
GGGGTGGGAGGGGGGTTTTTAAACCCGCTGAAAGGTGTTTGGGTGAGGGTTGTGCGCATGTACCCCCGCTGTTGTGGTTGCGGACTTTGCTGGGGTTTGTAAACCCCGCGCTCCGGGAGGCCGCCCTGAAAATTTTATGTGTGCGCCGCCGGACTCTGGTGTTTCATCTCCGTGCCGGCCGGTGTGGCGAAATGGCAGACGCACGGGACTTAAAATCCCGGGACCCTAAAAAGTCGTGCGGGTTCGAGTCCCGCCACCGGCACCAGTCTTCTTTTCCCGCGCGGTGGTTTCAGTCGTCCGCTCTTCACGCCGATGGTTCTTCTGCCACGGCGCGTTACTCCCGCGTTGCGGCGTGTAACCTGCCCGGCGGCCTTTCAGGCTGTCGGGCAATTTTCTTTTTCACAACGCGCCACCACCGCCGACAAAAAACTCCTCGAACACAATTCCTTCTAAAGTTCCCCCGCCAGTTGCCGAAGGATTAACGCGAGGAGGTTACGCACGTTTGGAGTTTGGGTGAGCAGGCCCGCCTGGGAAACTGGGCGGGCCTTCTTTTTTCCCGAATGACGAATGTCGAATTGCCAGCGCGCCGCCGCTGGGCTATTTCCACTCCACCAGCGCCACCGCATGAAGTATCTGACCAAAGAGCAGCAGACCGTTCTCTGCGTCATTCTCTTCCTGCTGCTCACCGGGCTGGCGGTGAAAACTTGGCGCATCAAACATCCTCCGCACGACCGCGCCACCGCCGCGCCCGTGCAAAAGCCTTGAGCTTCCCGCCGCCACTGCCGATGTTCTCGCATCAATGGATGGAATCAACTTCGACGAAGTGCTTGAGCTTATTGTCGCCAAGGACCCGCGCTACCCGCGCGACGCCTACCTCTTTCTCCGCGAGGCGCTCGACCACACGCAGAGGATGATGGTCAAGACGGCGAAGGACGCCTCTCCACGCCAACCCGCGAAGGAGGACGCCCCCCGCCACGTCAGCGGCCAGCAACTGCTCGAAGGCATCCGCGATTATGCGCTCCAGCAGTTCGGCCCGATGACCGCGAGCGTGTTTGGCGAGTGGGGCATCAAGCGGTGCGAAGATTTTGGCGAACTCGTCTTCAACATGGTGGAGAAGTCCCTGCTCGCGAAGACTGACAAGGACAGCCGCGAGGATTTCAAGGGCGGCTACGATTTCGACACCGCGTTTCGTCAGCCGTTTCTGCCGAAGAGCCAACTGACCGCCAAGGCCGAGCCGACGGAGCTGAAGGGCGTCTGAGCAGTGTTAGTGGGGCAGGCGTCCCGCCCGCCTTCGTCCTTTGGCCGTCCCGGCTGAAGAACCACCAGCCGAGACGGCCAGTGGACTTGCGGCAGCCGGGACGGCTGCCCCACTCCGCAACATCCCGTTTGCTCCCTCCCCTCCGCTTCGCTACAGTCGCCACCCTTTATGCAGCCGACTCAAGATTTGCGTGTCGTCAGCGCCCAGCGCCTGCCCGCGCCCAGCGCCAGCAAACATTCCCTGCCCATGACCGAGCGGGCCAACCGCACCGTCGTCGCGGGCCGCGCCGCCGTGCAAAACATCCTCGCGCAGCGCGACCAACGCCTGCTCGTTGTCGTCGGGCCGTGCTCCATCCACGATCCCAAGGGCGCGATGGAATATGCCCACCGGCTCGCCGCGCTCGCCCGCGAAGTGAGCGATCAACTGTTCATCGTGATGCGCGTCTATTTCGAGAAGCCCCGCACCACCGTCGGCTGGAAAGGTCTCATCAACGACCCGCGCATGGACGGCTCCTGCGACATCAGCGCGGGTTTGCAGCTCGGTCGCCAGCTCCTGTTGGAAATCAACGAACTCGGCCTCCCCGCCGCCACCGAATTCCTCGACCCCATCGTGCCGCAATACATTGATGACCTGATTTCTTGGGCCGCCATCGGTGCGCGCACCACGGAGAGCCAGACGCATCGCGAAATGGCCAGCGGCCTCTCCATGCCCGTCGGCTTTAAGAACGGCACCGACGGTTCGCTGCAAATTGCCATTGATGCGATGGGTTCCGCGCGCACTGGCCACAGTTTTCTCGGCATTGATCAGGAAGGCTTCACCAGCGTCGTCCGCACGCGGGGCAATGGCGATGGGCACGTCGTCCTGCGCGGCGGCCGAGCGCGGACAAACTACGACCCGCAAAGCATCGCCGAAGCGGCGGCGCTTTTGACGAAGACCAATCTTCCGCCCGTGCTCATGGTGGATTGCAGCCACGCGAACTCGCTCAAGCAGCACGCGAAGCAGGAGGATGTGTGGTGCTCGCTCATCGAGCAGCGCGCCGCCGGCACGCAGGCCATCATCGGCGCGATGATTGAAAGCTATCTCCACGACGGCAACCAGCCGGTGCCCGCGAACCCCGCCGACATCCGCTACGGCATTTCCGTGACCGACGCCTGCCTGAGCTGGGAAGCGACAGAGCGGATGCTGCGGCACGGCCACGCGGCACTGCGCGACGCCGGCCAAGTCGCGGCGATGACCCCGGCCTGACGCCTCGGCGCGCGGGCATTCCTGTTCGCAGCAGGCCACTGAGTGCCGAGGCTCACCGATTACCTGAGACCTGCCGCAGTGAGCGGCTTGCTGCGGACAGGAATGTCCGCGCTCCACCCGCGCCTTGCCCTCACGCCGTCCCCGCCTCATCTTCCGCCCATGAACAAACGGCTTTCCCTGATGCTCACCGGCGGCTGCCTCGCGCTCGTGCTCTGCGGTTGCAGCAGCATGGTGTATTCGGCTTATGAGAAGGTGGGCGTGTACAAACGCGACTTGCTCAAGAAGCGCGTGGTCGCCGCGCGGGACGAACAGAAGGAGGCGGGCGCGCAATTTCAGGACGCGCTTACCAAATTGCGCGCGATGTATGGCGGCACGGGGAGCAACCTCGAAAAAGCCTACGACCAGCTTCAGGGCGAATACACCGACTCCGCCGCGCGCGCCGACTCCGTGCGCAAACGCGTGCGCGACGTGGAGACGGTGGCGGCGGATTTGTTCAAGGAGTGGGAGAAGGAGATCGATGAAATCCAGACCGAGTCCATGCGCACGACGAGCCGCGACCAGTTGCGCCAGACGCGCACGCGCTACAACGAGATGCACACCGCGCTCAAGCGCGCCGAGGAAAGCATGGCCCCGGTGCTGGTGAAGCTGAAGGACCACGTCCTCTTCCTGAAGCACAACCTGAACGCGCAGGCCATCGCGTCGCTCAAGGGCGAGGCGGTGTCCATCCAGACCGAGATCGGGAAGCTGATCGAGGACATGAACAAGTCCATCCAGCGCGCGGACGAGTTCATCAAACAGATGCCGTAGAGCGGCGGGCGGGCGCGGGCCTGCACGCCTGCTTCGTGCTTGTCGGTAAGCCGCCGCTTCCGCAGCATTCAAACCTGTGAATCAAAAATTTCTTCGCGCGGCCTTGTTCATCGGGCTGGGTTGCCTCCTGCCGGCGATGGCCGCCGAGCCGCATATTCACACCAGCCGCACGTCGCCGAAAATTCTCCCGCTGCCCAAGGGCGATGACGTGTTTCACTTCGTCGTTTTCGGTGATCGCACGGGCGGCCCTGCGGAAGGCATCAAGATTCTCGCGCAAGCCGTCGAGGACGCGAACCTGCTCGACCCCGATCTGATCATGACCGTGGGCGACCTCGTGAACGGCTACAACCAGACCGACGAGTGGATGAAGCAGATGCAGGAGTTCCAGGACACGATGGGGAAGCTGAAGATGCCGTGGTTCCCGGTCGCGGGAAATCACGACATCTATTGGCGGCGCAAGGACGCCAAGAATCCCGAACCGAAGCCCGCGCGCGAGCACGAGGAAAATTTCGAGAAGCACTTCGGCCCGCTCTGGTACTGGTTCGAGCACAAGAGCGTGGGCTTCCTCACGCTCTTCTCCGACGAAGGTCACGAGGACGGTCGGCAGCGCAACTTCGGCGACCGCGCGCAGCAGCAGATCAGCCCCACGCAGTTGAAGTGGATCGCCGCCGAGTTGGAAAAGATGAAGCGGCTCCGGCACGTCTTCGTGTTTTTGCATCACCCGTTCTGGTGGGGCGAACGCTATCCCGCCAGCAACTGGGACGAAGTCCACAAGCTGCTCGTGCAGAACGGCAACGTCCGCGCCGTGCTCGCGGGCCACATCCATCAGATGCGCTACGACGGCGTGCGCGACGGTATCGGCTACTACGCGCTGGCGACCACGGGCGGCTCGCTCACGCCAGGGATGGAGTACGAGTATTACGGCCTGCTCCATCAGTTCAACGTCGTGACCGTGCGGAGCAACGGCTTCTCGATGGCCTCGATTCCCGTGGGCGGCGTGTTTGATCCAAGGCAGTTCACACCCGCGCGCCATCTCGAAGTCGAGGCTGCGCGCTACCTGATGCACGAATACATTTCGCCGCCCGTCGCCTTGCAGGCGGACGGCTCGGCGAAGGCGGTCTGTCAGGTCGCGATCACGAACCCCTGCGCGCTGCCCATTGACGTGACGCTGTTCCCGAAGAGCGACGACGCGGCGTGGGCCATCACGCCGAATCACGCCCACGGGAAACTGGAGCCGGCGGAAGGCCGCGTGTTTGAATTCACGGTGGCCCGCGATTCAGCGCAAGGTCTCAACCGATTCGCCGCGCCGGAGTTTGAACTGCGCTTCGATGTGCTGACACCCGAGGCGCGGCTCGCGCTACCCGCGCGCAGCCTGCCGGTGAAGGTTCAACTCGTCCCGCCGCGCGGACGCTGGGCCGAGGCGAAGACCAACCAGCATTTCGTCTTCAACGGCACCAACGCCTGCCTGGAAATCGAGAATGGCGCGGTGAATTTCCCCGACGGCCCCTTCACCGTCGAGACGTGGGCGCTCCCCACGCGCGACACGAACGGCGCGATTGTGGCCAACCTGAAGATCGGCGGCTTCAGTCTGGAAGTTTCCGGCCCGCCGCAGTTCCGCGTGCAGACCGACGAGCGCTATGTGAACGACCGGCGCGTCTCGAACCTCAAGCCCGCCGTCGCCATCCGCGCGGACGAACCGCTCACGCCCGGGCGCTGGACGCATCTCGCGGGAGTTTTTGATGGCAAGCAAATCGCCCTCTTCGTGGATGGAAGGAAGACGGCCTCAACCAACGTGACCGGCGCGCGGCTCAGTTCCGACAAGTCCCTCTACGTCGGCGCGCGGCCCAATGGCGCGTTCAACACCTACAACTTTTCCTACCCCATGCTCTACTGGCGCGGCGCGGTGGACGAGGTCCGCATCAGCCGCACCGCGCGCTACACACGCGACTTCACGCCGCCCCGCCGACTCACGCGCGACCGCAACACCGTGCTGCTGATGGCCAACGACCAGCACCTCGGCCCCTTCGTCCCCGTGGACGCGGCGACATCCGCACAAGCCATCATGAAAGGCCAGCCCCAGCTTCTGCCGGCGGCACGTTGAAGCAGCTTGTCAGCACCGGCCCACGCATGGAAGGTGGGGCATGAGGTTTAACTGGTTCAAACTCCTGGTGGTCAGCCTTCTCACCAACCTCTGCGCGTGCCAGTCGCCTGCGCCCCGCAGCGCCGCCACGCCGCTCACCGTCACGGCCACGACCGCGAAGCAGAAGGCCAATTTGGACACGCGCGACAACGCCCTCGCCTTGCTCAATGAACTGGTGAACGAGGAAAAGCACCTGAGCAAAGTGCTCATCATCAAGCGCGAGTCCGTGGAACTGAACCGCCTCGTGAAAGAAATCTCTACCGTCGCCGGACAGGCGGCGGACGACCTGACCGCCCTCGCCAAGCTCAATCCCGGTCTCCATCTCACCGCCACCGGCCTGCCTCCAGGCGAGCGCGCCACGCGCACTTCCATCGCCAAAGTGAAACAGCACCTGCTGCTGCACTCAAAAGGCGCGGAGTTTGAATTTCAGATCCTCCTCACCCAGGCCGAAGCGCTCGGCTATGCCACCCACCTCGCCCTCGTCATCGCCGAGAACGAACCGCAGCCCGCGCGTGGCCAGGAGTTCCATACGCTCTCCTCACGGTTCAAAGGTTTGCATGAGCAAGTCCTCGCCATGTTGCGGACACCCAGACAGCCCTGACCGGAAGGCGCGGTTTATCGAAGCGACTTGAAGTAATCCAAGCACCGCTTCGCCGTCTCCATCTGCGAGAAGCGGCTGCCCTCCTGCTCAATGAGGTAATGCTCCACGCCACCGACGGTCTCGGCGAGTTCCAGCAACTCCTTCCACTTCCCGATGCCCTCGCCGAGCAGCACGCGATAATGCTTCTGCGGGTCGTCTGACCAATCCTTGAGATGATACGTTTTGATGCGTCCGGCGTTCGCCTTGATGAACGCCAACGGATCGGCACCGGCGGCGAGACACGTCGCCACGTCGAGTTGAAACGCCACTTCTTTCGGCGTGTTCCCGGTCAGGATGTCAATCGGGCGCGTTCCGTCCACCGGCCGGAAATCCACGTCCCAGTTGTGATAGCCGCAGCCCAGGTTCGCCGACTTCAACTTCGGCGCGGTCTTGCTCAACACTTCCGCCGTGCGCCGCCAGCCGTCGAGATTCGTCTGCGGC
>JANOAY010000033.1:0-3344 GCA_031411375.1 Pedosphaera sp.
GGCTACGCCCGCCCGGAACGCTGGGAAGTTCGTGAGCCGGTCTCTCTTTCGGGCCTGCTGCGGCTCTGGAGAGCCGCGCGCCGCGCCGAGAGGCCACGGTGCGGATGTTGAGTTGCGCCCTGCCTTCACCTTCGTGGAAAAATCTTCTCGCCAAAATTTTGCGCGGACGGCAAACACTCGCCCCTTGTTTTTGCCATGAACGAACAGATCGTCATTCTTGATTTCGGTTCCCAGTACACGCAGGTCATCGCGCGGCGCATCCGCGAGTGCAGCGTCTATTCCACCATCCTGCGCTACGACACGCCGGCGGCGGAAATCGCCGCGCTCAAGCCGTCCGGGATCATCCTGAGCGGCGGGCCGAACAGCGTGTACACCAAGGACGCGCCGATGCCGGACAAGGGCGTGTTCAATCTCGGCGTGCCCGTGCTCGGCATCTGCTACGGCGTGCAGCTCTTCGCGCAATTCCTCGGCGGCAAGGTCGAGAAGGGGCAGAAGCGCGAATACGGCAAGGGCACGCTCACGGTGAAGGACGGTTCGTGCGCGCTCTTCTCAAAGCTGCCGCGCGCGCTGCAAGTGTGGAACTCCCACGGCGACAAGCTCACCAAGCTGCCGCGCGACTTCAAACCCGTCGCCATCACCGAGAACTCCGAGTACGCCGCCATCGAGAACCGCGCGCGGAAATTCTTCGGGCTGCAATTCCATCCCGAAGTCGTTCACACGCCGCGCGGCAAGGAGCTGATCGCCAACTTCGTCCACCGCATCTGCGGCTGCGGCAAGGGCTGGACGATGCGCAGCTACATCGACCAGGCCGTGGAAGAAATCCGCGCGCAAGTCGGCAAGGAACAGGTGATTCTCGGCCTGAGCGGCGGCGTGGATTCCAGTGTCGCGGCGGCGTTGCTGCACAAGGCCATCGGGGATAAGCTCACCTGCATCTTCGTCAACAACGGCCTGCTGCGCGGGCGTGAGGAGAAGGCGGTGCAGGATTTGTTTGGAAGCCATTTCCACATGAAGCTCCAGACGGAGAACGCGGAGAAGATTTTCCTGGGCCGCCTCAAAGGCGTCACCGACCCGGAGCGCAAGCGGAAGATCATCGGCAAGACCTTCATCGAAATTTTCGCCGCCGCCACCAAGCGCGCGGGCAAGGCGAAGTTTCTCGCCCAAGGCACGCTTTATCCCGACGTGATCGAGTCCGTGCCCATCGCCGGCAATCCCGCCGCGATGATCAAAAGCCATCACAACGTGGGCGGCCTGCCCAAGAACATGAAGTTCAAGCTCGTGGAGCCGCTGCGCTGCCTCTTCAAGGACGAGGTGCGCCAGCTCGGACTCGAACTCGGTTTGCCCAAGGAAATTGTTTTCCGCCAGCCGTTCCCCGGCCCCGGACTCGCCGTGCGCATCCTCGGCGAAGTCACGCCCGAGCGTTGCCGCATCCTGCGCGACGCCGACACCATCGTGGTCGAGGAGATGAAGGCGACGGGCTGGTATTACAAAATCTGGCAGAGCTTCGCCGTGCTGCTGCCCGTGCGCAGCGTGGGCGTGATGGGCGACGAGCGGACCTACGAATACACCATCGCGTTGCGCGCCGTGGAATCGCAGGACGGCATGACCGCCGACTGGGTGAAGCTGCCCTACGACCTGCTCGAAAAGCTTTCCAGCCGCATCATCAACGAGGTGAAGGGCGTGAACCGCTGCGTCTTCGACATCACCAGCAAGCCGCCGGGGACGATTGAGTGGGAGTGAGGCGCTGATTCATCCACGTGTGGGCCGCGCGAGGAAGCGTGACCAGCGCACCCTCAGATTCACGGAGAGGCCGAGGCGGTTACGCCGTTGCACGGACGCTCCGTGGCTTGCAACTGCTCGGCAGCGTGCCTGCGGTCGTGGCAATAACAGACCCTGCCTGCCGTTCTCTTCACCTGAGTGAGAACGGCAGGCCGGTCATGAGAAAGGTCAGCCGTTACGCGAGGTCGAAGCGGTCGAGGTTCATCACCTTGTGCCACGCGGCGATGAAGTCTTGGACGAACTTCTTCTCGGAGTCGGCGCAGCCATAGACTTCGGCGAAGGCGCGAAGCTGGGAGTTGGAACCGAAGACCAGGTCCACGCGCGTGCCGGTCCACTTGACCGCGCCGGTCTTGCGGTCACGGCCTTCAAACACGTCGGCGTCCTTCGCGCTCGGCGTCCACTCGGTGGACATGTCGAGCAGGTTCGTGAAGAAGTCGTTGGTCAGGGCTTCTGGGCGCTGGGTGAAGACGCCGTGTGCTGTGCCGCCCGCGTTGGCCTTGAGCACGCGCAGGCCGCCGACGAGCGCGGTCAATTCGGGCGCGGCCAGGGTGAGCAACTGCGCTTTGTCAATCAGCAGCGCCTCGGCGGTGAGGGCGTATTTGCCTTTGAGATAATTGCGGAAGCCGTCCGCGATGGGTTCGAGCACGGAGAAGGATTCCACATCGGTCTGATCCTGCGAGGCATCCATGCGACCGGGCGTGAAGGGAACCGTGACGGCGTGACCGGCGTTCTTGGCCGCCTGCTCGATGCCGGCGCAACCGCCGAGCACGATGAGGTCGGCGAGCGAGACTTTCTTGCCGCCAGCCGCCGCCTTGTTGAACTCGGCCTGGATGCTTTCCAGCGCGGTGAGCACCTTGGCAAGCTGCGGCGGGTTGTTGATCTGCCAGAATTTTTGCGGAGCGAGCCGGACGCGCGCGCCGTTCGCGCCGCCGCGTTTGTCGGAGCCACGGAATGTGGAGGCGGAGGCCCACGCGCTAGAGACGAGTTCGGAGACGGAGAGACCCGTCGCCAAAATCTTCGCTTTCAGCGAGGCGACATCCTGCGCATCAATCAGCGGATGATTCACCGCCGGAATCGGGTCCTGCCAGATGAGCACTTCCGCCGGAACTTCCGCGCCGAGGTAGAGCGCACGCGGCCCCATGTCGCGGTGCGTGAGCTTGAACCACGCGCGGGCGAAGGCGTCGGCGAACTGCGCGGGATTCGCGAGGAAGCGCCGCGAAATTTTTTCGTACGCCGGGTCGAACCGCAGCGCAAGGTCCGTGGTCAACATGGACGGCGCGATCTTCTTTGACGGGTCGTGCGCGTGCGGCACGGTGCCGGCGCCGGCGCCATTTTTCGGCCTCCACTGATGCGCACCAGCGGGACTTTTCGTGAGTTCCCATTCGTAGCCGAACAGGTTCTCGAAAAAGTTGTTGCTCCACTTCGTAGGCGTGGTGGTCCACGTCACTTCCAGGCCGCTGGTGATCGCGTCGCCGCCTTTGCCCGTGCCGAAGCTGCTCTTCCAGCCCCCGCCCTGCTCTTCGAGTCCGGCCGCCTCCGGCTCAGGCCCCACATGGGACGCGGGACCG
>JANOAY010000034.1:0-3568 GCA_031411375.1 Pedosphaera sp.
CCGGCCCACGTCGCTGGTCCCGTGCGCGATCTGGCGCTGGAGGTTCGAGAAATCCACCACGTCGAAATCCAGCACGCCGCCTTCCGCGCAACTCGGCACCATGCCGGGCGGCGGCGGCTCAGGATACAAACAGCGATAGCAAGGCCCGCCGAGATGCGGCGCGAACACGCTGGCCTGGCCCTCGAAGCGGAAGATGGAGCCGTACACGTTCGCCTTCTTCAGCAGCACGCAGGCGTCGTTCGTCAGGTAGCGCGTGGGAAAATTGTCCGTGCCGTCCACCACGATGTCGTAGGGGCGGATGATGTCCAAGGCGTTCTCCGCCGAGATGCGCTCGTTGTGGATGACGACCTCGACGTTGGGATTGATGCTCTTGATGGTGTCGCGCGCGGACTCGGTCTTGGGCCGGCCCACGTCGCTGGTCCCGTGCGCGATCTGGCGCTGGAGGTTCGAGAAATCCACCACGTCGAAATCCAGCACGCCGATTTTGCCAATGCCCGCCGCCGCGAGATACATGGTGATGGGCGAGCCAAGTCCGCCCGCGCCGATGCAGAGCACGCTCGTGGAGCAAATCTTTTTCTGCCCGGCCATGCCGACCTCGGGGAGAATGAGGTGGCGTGAGTAGCGGCGGATCTCGTCGTTGTTCAGTTCCATAAAAAGCGGGCGCGAGCGTAAGACAGACGAAAGGGAAATCAAGCGGCGCGAATGTCCGCGCGGCGTGAGGCAAACGAACGCTTGCCACTCTTTCGTCGCTGCCGTTCCCTTGCCGCAGTGACCGTCCTGGAAATCATCCGGCGCAGCAGCGAATTCCTTGAGAGGAAAGGCGTGGAGTCGCCGCGCCTGAACATTGAACTGTTGCTCGCGCACGCGTTGAACATGCCGCGACTGAAGCTCTACTTGAATTTCGACCGGGTGTTGAACGAGGCGGAATTGAACCAAGTGCGCGAAACGGTAAAGCGGCGCGCGGCGCGGGAGCCGTTGCAGCACATCACAGGCAGCACGTCGTTTTGCGGGCTGGAGATGAAATGCTCGCGCGCGGCGCTGGTGCCGCGTCCCGAGACGGAACTGCTGGCCGAGCGCGCCTGGCAATTTCTCTTAACTCTCCACTCTCCACTCTCAACCGCCCTCGATCTCGGCACCGGCACGGGCTGCATCGCCATCGCCATTGCGAAGAAGTGTTCGAGTGTCGCCGTTCACGCAGTGGATGTTTCACCGGACTCACTCGCGCTGGCACGGGAGAACACGGCGGCGAATCAAGTTTCCAACCGCATCATTTTCCACGAAGGCGATGCGTTCGCGGCTTTGCCTACGGAGTCGAAATTCGACCTCATCGCCAGCAACCCGCCTTACATCGCGGCGGAGGAAATCGCCACGCTCTCGCCGGAGGTGCGTGACTTTGATCCACGGCTCGCGCTTGATGGCGGCTCGGTCGGGCTGGATTTCTACCGGCGGCTCGCGCGAGAGGCGCGCGCGTTTCTGAAACCCGGTGGCAAGCTCATGCTCGAATTCGGCGACGGGCAGGAGACAGCAATCTCCAAGTTGTTTTTTGACGAGAAGTGGATTGTCGAGGAGATCGTCGCTGACTACAGTTCGCGGCCAAGAATTCTAATCGCGTCGCGCGGCGAATGAATCGCCGTCTGAACGCGAGTTTCTAAATACGTTTCCATGGAAAGTTTGCTCATCAAAGGCGGCGTGCCGTTGCACGGCGAAGTTCAAATCAGCGGGGCGAAAAACGCCGTGCTCCCCATCCTCGCGGCCACGCTGCTCACCAAGGACAAGTGCGTGATCCGCAACGTGCCCGATCTGAGCGATGTCGGGTTCATGGGCAAGATTCTCGCCTCGCTTGGCGCGACGGTGAAGATCGACGGCAACACCGTGACGGTGCAGGCGGCGAAGCTCAAGGCGCACGGCGATTACGAACTCATCCGCAAGATGCGCGGCTCGATCTGCATCCTTGGGCCGCTGCTCGGGCGGTTGCGCAAGGCGCAGGTCTCGTTGCCCGGCGGCTGCGTCATCGGCACGCGCCCGATTGATTTGCACCTCAAAGGGATGCGCGATCTCGGCACGAAGATCATCATTGATAAGGGCTACGTCATTGCCAAAGCGCCGCGCCTGCTCGGCACGGAAACCTTTCTCGGCGGACGCTCCGGCCCGACCGTGCTCGGCACGGCGAACGTGATGATGGCCGCGTCACTCGCCGAAGGCGTAACCATCATCGAAAGTGCCGCGTGTGAGCCGGAGGTGATTGACCTGGCGAATTTCCTCATCGCGATGGGCGCGAAAATTACCGGCGCGGGCAGCCCGACCGTCACCATCACCGGCGTCAAAGAACTGCACGGCGCGGAGCATGAAGTGATTCCCGACCGCATCGAGGCGGCGACGTTCATCATCGCGGCGGCGGCGACGAACGGCGAAGTGTTGATCAAAGGCGCGCGCGCCGACCATCTGCACGCCGTGCTCGACAAACTGCGCGAGGCGGGCGTGAAGATTGAACGCTCCGGCCCGAACCTGCTCGTGAAGCGCGGCTCGCGCCTCAAGCCCGTGGACATCACTACGCTGCCGTATTCCGGTTTCCCGACCGACGTGCAGGCGCAGATGATGGCGCTCATGGCGCTCACGCCGGGCATCAGCATCATCACCGAGCGCATCTTTGAATCGCGCTTCATGCATGTCCCGGAAATGGCGCGGCTCGGTGCGGACATTTCCATCGAAGGGCCGAGCGCCATCGTGAAGGGCGGACGTCCACTGAGCGGAGCACCCGTGATGGCGAGCGATTTGCGCGCGTCCGCCGCGCTGGTCATCTGCGGTATGACGGCGAAGGGTTCGACGCAGGTGCATCGCATTTACCATCTGGATCGCGGCTACGAGAAGATTGACCAGAAGCTGAAGAACCTCGGCGCGCGCATCGAACGTGTGGAAGGGGAGTGACGTGGCGGCGGGCTTCCAGCCTGCCAGTGAGGGTCGGCTTCCAGCCGCCCGGAACAGAGCCACTCCTTGTCATGCGTTGAGAAAGTTTTTTGCGCCCGTTCCTTGTTCCGGCTTTTCTCCGCCGGGCTGGAAGCCGCGGCTCAACGTCAGGCAGGATGCCTGACGCCACGACGGCCAAATGCAACTTTACAACCCGATGTTCGCCTGTAGCCTCTCCGGCCTATGCGAAAAATTGCATTGCTGACGGCCCTGTGCGCCGTGGTTTTCTCCGGCTGCGCCTCGCGCGTCACGAACCTGACGCCCACGCGCCAGCCGCGCAACGCCGCCGGTGTCTATCCCGTCGAGTTCGTCTGGGACACGCAGCAGCAGTCGGTCATTGATGGCTCGCTCAAGCCGGTGGTCGTCATCGGCATGGAGCAGTATCCGATGCGCCCCGCGCTCAACATCGCGAACCGTTTCGAGGCGGTGATTCCGGTGCCGGCGGACAAGACTTTCACGGTCTATAACTTCAAGGTGGACTTCATGTATCGCGGCTACGGCAGCCCGAAGCAGGACAGCAAACTCTCGCCGAGCTACCGGCTGGACATTGTGGACAAGTGAGGCGGGCGGAAATTTTTGAGAGAAGCGGCTGTCGAAAGACGGC
>JANOAY010000035.1:0-5042 GCA_031411375.1 Pedosphaera sp.
CGAATGGCTCAACACCAAATTCACCTTCTCTGCGCCCTTCAACATCTGGATGGGCCTGATCGGCGCGACCGTGATGGTGATGTCCACGCACGGCGCCGAGCAGCTTATCGTGCAGCGCGTGCTCGCGTGCGGCACCGTGTCGGAAGGGCGCAAGGCGCTTTGCCTGAGCGCTGTCCTCGTGTTCCCGCTCTTCCTGATTTTCCTGCTCGTGGGCGTGATGCTGTGGGTGTTCTACAAGGGCACCGGCCATGTGATGCAAATCCCGCTGCCCGACGCGCGGCCCGGCATCAAGTCCAACGACTTCGTCTTCCCCATCTTCATGGTCACGGAGGTGCCGCACATCCTGAAGGGCTTCCTCATTGTCGCGATTCTCTCGGCGGCGATGTCGTCGATCAGTTCGGCTATCACCTCGCTGGCTTCCGTTTCCACCATGGACTTCGTGAAGCAGATCGTGAAGGGGCGCGACGAGGAATACTTCCTGCGCTTCAGCAAATACTCGACGATCTTCTGGGCGGCGATGCTGGTGCTGACCGCCTTCCTGACCCGGCAGGTGACCTTCGTCCTCAACGCCGCGTTCTCGCTGCGCGGGCTGACTGCCGGTGCGTTGCTCGGCTCTCTGATCGTGGCGCTTTTCTGGCGACGGCTCGGCGCGCGCGCGACCATGACCGGCATGGTCACGTCGGTGGTGGTGATGTGTTTCATTTATTGGCCGGCGAACATTCCCGACACGCGCGACTGGTGGATGCGCACCTTTGGGGGCGAAGTGTTCTGGCCGTGGTTCACGCTCATCGGGACGGCGACCACGCTGGGCGTGGCGTGGCTGGTGTCGCTCGTGTCGCCGCGACGCGAGTGAGTTGTTCATGGACCTCGCCTGGCTCTGCCTCTTCGCGTTTCTCGCCGGCTTCGTGGATTCCATCGTGGGCGGCGGCGGGCTGATTCAACTGCCCGCGCTCTTCATCTTCCTCCCGAAGGAACTCGCCGCGAACGTCCCGCTCGTCTTCGGCACGAACAAACTTTCCTCGATCTGCGGCACCAGCGTGGCCGTGGCACAATACGCGCGGCGCGTGCCGATTCCGTGGGCTTCGATTTTCCCCGCCGCTGTCGCCGCGTTCCTGTTCTCCGCCCTCGGCGTGCGCGTGCTGCAAAGCGTCCCGAATGAATTCCTGAAACCGCTCGCGCTGGTGCTGCTCGTCGCCGTGGCCATTTACACGGCGGTGAACAAGAACCTTGGAAATCTCCACGCGCCGAAATTCACCGCCTCCCACGAGCGCACCTTCGCCATCGCCGCCGGCGTAATCATCGGCTTCTACGACGGGTTCTTCGGTCCCGGCACGGGCAGCTTCCTGATCTTTCTGTTCATCGGCCTGCTCGGCTTCGACTTCCTCACCGCGTCGGCGAGCTCCAAGGCAATTAACTTCGCGACCAATCTCGCCGCCGTCCTCGTCTTCGCCGCGCGCGGCGATATCCTTTACCACTACGCGCTGCCGATGGGCGCGTGCAACATCGTGGGCGCGCTGCTCGGCACGCGGATGGCGCTGCTCAAAGGAAACAAATTCGTGCGCATCATTTTCCTGACCGTGGTGGGCGTGATGATCGCGCGCTTCGCCTGGGAGCAGTTTGGGAAGTGAACGAAAGCGGCACGGCCTCAGAAAGAACTCACGGCTGCGGCCCGCGGTGCGCGAAATAAATGATCGCCGCCGCCGCCGCCGACACGAGAATCCCAATCACCACGGAGTACCAAAAAAGCACCTTCCGCTTCTGGCGGTTGGCGCGGGTCATGCCAGGCAGCAGGTAATACAGCCCGTGTTTCTTTTCTTTCCGACCGAACATCTTGCGTTTGTGTGAAATCCACCCAGGAGCAGAGATCGTGCTGCGAGGGACGCGCAAGGCAATCATGCGCGCGCGCTCCGTGCAAGCCACAGTTCTAGGGCCGATGCCCTCGGAGCACCGCACCTTGGCATTCGCACCGTCATGGTGCGCGGCCCGAGTTGCCCCCTCGGAGCGCCGGTTCAAAGCCTGATTGGCAAGGCATCCTGTTTCGGATAGGGTGCCACGCACCATGAAACCAGCCGGAAAAAACCTCTGCCTTGCACTCTTGTTCTGGGGACTGGCCGCATCCGGCCCGCACCTTTCCGCCGCCACCACGCTGCTGCCCTGGAGTTTTAACTGGCTCTATTTCGACGCCGGCTATCAGCCCGCTACGAACTGGTCGGCGGTGAATTTCGACGACGGCGACTGGGACATCGGCGCCGGCCAGCTCGGCTACGGTGATGGCGACGAGACCACCACCGTGAGCTACGGGCCGGATGACGAGGACAAATTCGTGACCACTTACTTCCGCACCTACGTGAACATCAGCGACCCGGCGCAGTACCTTTCCATCACGCTCAACTTGCTGCGCGACGACGGGGCCGTCGTGTATGTGAACGGCGTCGAGGTCTTGCGCGACAACCTGCCCGGCGGCGCGCTCACATACGAGACGCTCGCGCTCACCGCGCTCAGCAACCAGACGGAGAACGACCCGGTCAGCTTCGCTCTGGACCCCGCGCTGTTCACGGACGGTTTCAACGTTATCGCGGTGGAAGTGCATCAGTGGCATCCGGCCAGCGCCGACCTGAGCTTCGACCTGCAACTCACGGGCGGGTCGGGCGGCGGCTCCGTGACGCGCGGCCCTTATCTGCAAGTCGGCACGTCGAGCAACATCGTGGTGCGCTGGCGCACGGCCACGCCCACGGACACGCGCGTGCGTTTCGGAACCAACGTCGCGAACTTGCACCTGAGCGCGAGCAGCGCGGCGCTCACCACGGAGCACGAAGTCACGCTCCCGAACCTGCGCGCAAACACGAAATACTTTTACGAAGTCGGCACCACGGCGGGGGCGCTGGCCGGCGGCCCTTCGTATTTCTTCACCACCGCGCCCCTGCCTGGCACGCCCAAGCCCACGCGCATCTGGGCCATCGGCGATTTCGGCACGGGCTTCCAGGCGCAGTACGACGTGCGAAATGCCTACGCGAATTTCACCGGCGCGCGCCCCACGGACGTGTGGCTGATGCTCGGCGACAATGCCTACTTCAGTGGCGAGGACTACGAGTACCAGGCGTATTGCTTCGAGGTTTATCCCACGCAGTTCCGGCAGACGGTGGTGTGGCCGGCGCTGGGCAATCACGACGCCGGATTCTCGCAGGTGTTGAGCGACAGCAAGCCGTACTTCAGCATCTTCACACTGCCGGCGGCGGGCCAGGCGGGCGGCGTGCCGAGCGGCTCGGAGCATTATTACTCGTTCGATTACGCGAACATTCACTTCGTCTGCCTCGACTCGATGACGGCCATCTACCGCTCCCCCACCGGCGCGATGGCGCAATGGCTGGCCAGCGATCTGGCCGACACCACGCAGGACTGGATCATCGCCTACTTCCATCACCCGGCGTACACGAAAGGCTCGCACAACTCCGACGCCGAGAGTGAATCGATTCAGATGCGCCAGAACATCCTGCCCATCCTCGAAGCGCACGGCGCGGACATGGTGCTGACCGGCCACAGCCATTCGTATGAACGCTCCTATTTTCTCAACGGGCACTACGGTCATTCCTCCACGCTTACTGCGGCCCACTTGATCAACGGCGGCGACGGCCGCACCAACGGCAACGGCCCCTACGTAAAGTTGCCCGGCGCGGCGGGCGCGAACGGCGGCCTCGTTCATATCGTGGACGGCAGTTCCGGCGGGCAAGGCGGCGGCGGCGGTCTGAATCATCCGGCCAAGTATTTTTCCACGCTGACCTACGGCTCGCTGATCCTCGACGTGACGGGCCGCCGGCTAGACGCCACGTTCCTCAGCGACACCGGCACCGCAGACGACACCTTCACCATCATCAAGGAGGCGCCGCCCGAGGTGAAAATTGCGCGGGCCGGAACGAACGCGATCCTGAGCTGGCCGGCGTCGCTGCTCGATTATCAGGTGGAGGGCAAACCGACCGTCACGTCTCCGACTTGGCAGCCAGCGGGCGGCACCGTGTCCAATTTCCCCGGCGGCAAATCCGTTTTGCTGCCCACCACGAACAGCCAGAACATTTTCCGCCTGCGCAGCCAGCCGTGAGCGGAGGCGCACGGACCGGCTTCCCGGCCATTGCCATTCGTGGGGAACTTCGCTACGAACACCGCCGAACGATGAACACCCCGCCACCTTTCCCAGCGCCGTCCGGCGTTCGGCTGAAAACCGGACTCAGCACCAGCAGCTTGGTGCTTGGCCTCCTGTCCTTCATTCCCTGCCTGCCGTTCCTCACGGGCATCCCGGCCGTCATCACCGGGCACATCGCGCGGAGCCGCGCGAAGGAACATCCGGAAATTTACAGCGGAGGCGGCCGGGCGCTGGCCGGTCTCATCATGGGATACCTGAGCATTCCTTACACGGTCGTCTTGGCGGTGCTCGCCGCCGTGGCCCTGCCCGCGCTGGCCGTGGCCCTGCCCGAACTGGCCCGGGCCAAGGGCCGTTCGCAAGCCGTCTCCTGCGCCAACAATCTGAAACAGATCGGTCTCGCCGCGCGCATCTGGTCGAACGAGCACAACGAAATTTTCCCGCCCAGCTTCGCCTCCATGTCGAACGAACTCGTCACCACGCGCGCGCTCATCTGCCCGCAGGAAAAAAATAAAACGCCGGCCGCAGATTTCCAGCAGTTCAATCCGGCCAAAAATGTTTCCTACGAATACCTGACGCCCAACGCGAAAGAGGCGGACGTCGCCGCGCAGATTGTTTTCCGCTGTCTCATCCACGGCAACACGGTGCTGGGCGACGGAAGTGTGCAGGAAAAATCCGGGCGGCGTTAGCCAGCATGTGATGGAACTTCTCGCGCTGCGAGAAGTCGCGCCGCGCAGAGCGGCGCGCAGCGAACGGACGGACGCATTCTCGCTGCTGGTGCATTTGGGCCGCCCGCTCTGCGCGGGCTGGTTTTGTCGCAGCGCGACAAAACCCACCTCGGCGTAGTGGGGCAGCCGTCCCGGCTGCCATTCGTCCACTGGCCGTCCCGGCTGGTGTTGCTTCGGCAGCC